>JAAZBY010000033.1 GCA_012513595.1 Chloroflexota bacterium | reverse complement strand
TGCGCGTGCCATCCCACGACCAGGTCGGGTGGCAGTGGCTGGACTGCATGTGCCACGACGTGCCGTGGTAGCAGAGCGTCTCCTGGGTGGCCTTTTCGCCCGAGATGTCGATCAGGACCAGGTCGTCGACATCGTCGCCGACCAGGATGGTGTTCTCAGGATTGGAGTGGTAATGGTTGCAGTAGTAGGGCATCTCGATCCGCCGCAGGATCTTGCCGTTGCGGTCGGCCAGACCCACGAACGGGACCATGTCGTTCTGGTTCACGGCGATGTCGGTGGCCACTGCCTGGGTCCGGTCGGAGGTGATGGTGCCGTCGTGGCCGGGGCCGCGATCGTCAAAGAAGATCAGGCCGTTCTGGGTCCAGAACTCGTGGCCGATCGAGTCATACTCTTCCTGGCGGAAACAGGGCCTGGCTGTGCGCGACACAAAGTCGAGGATCCAGATGCGCTGGGTGACCAGGTTCCAGGGACCCTCGTGGCAATACGTGGCGATGGTCGGGTCGTCGGGGCAGAACTGAAAGTGCCCTACCCAGTGAGTGTCCTTGAAGATGTCGAACGCCTCCGAACCGTCGAGGTAGGCCACGGTGATGCGCCCGTCCTTGACCCGGTAGAAGCTCTCCTTGAAGCCCGTGTAGTTGGGGCCGCGCGCCACATCAACCTTTTCGTTGCGGCCAAAGGCGATATAGCGCTTGTTCGGTGCGATGGACGGCATGCCGACCGAGTAGGGACCGGTCTCCTCGTAGACCGTGGTGACCTCACCGGTGGCCGTCTCCAGCTTGCGGATGCGGCTGCCGGTGATGGCGTCGCGCCCGCTGGTGAAGACGATCAGGCTGGAATCGGGCGTCTTGGTGGCCGACCCGATCCCGCCGGGCTCGTCGGTAAGCTGAGTCATCACCCCGGTGTCGAGGTCCATGCGGAAGATCTGGTACTCTGGCCACTCGTGGGGGGCCTTGTCGACGCCAGAGGCGCGGTCCGACAGGAAGATGATCTCGTTCTTGACGCTGTCGAACGAGTTCTCGCTAAAGTAGAGGTGGTAGTTGTTGAACTGGGAGGTGAGCTGCCAGACGTTTCGTCCGGTCTTGGGATCCACCGACTGCTTGATTTCAGAAGGCCAGGTCTTGCCGATCACGAGCGTCCTCTCCCGGCCCAACCGGAGCAGGGCCACCGGCCGGGTCCCACTAAAGATACGACAGAGCCACAAGAAGAGACCTGACAGGTGCGGCCGCACCTGTCAGGTCGGAATGCCTATCGCGCGAGCCACCCGCCGTCAACGGGCACGATGGCCCCGTGCATATACCGCGACGCCTCGGAGGCCAGGAACACGACCGTCCCCTTGAGGTCCGCCGGCGTTCCCCAGTCACCCGCCGGGATGCGCTCCAGGATGGCAGCGTTCCGCTGCGCGTCGGCGCGCAGGGCGGCGGTGTTGTCGGTGGCCATGTAGCCCGGGGCGATCGCGTTCACGTTGATCTTCAGCGGCGCCCATTCATTGGCCATGGCACGGGTCAACCCGGCGACGCCGCTCTTGGCGGCCGTGTAAGCCGGCACGCGGATGCCTCCCTGGAAGGAAAGCATCGAGGCGACGTGGATTATCTTGCCACCGCCCTTCTGGGCCATGTGGCGAGCGGCCGCCTGGCTCAGGAAGAACAGCGCGCGGAGGTTCACCTGGTTGACGTCGTCCCAGTCCTCAACGGAAAAGTCGAGGGCTGCCGCGCGGCGGATGATGCCGGCGTTGTTCACCAGGATGTCCAGGCTGCCAAGCTCTCTGACGACCTGGGCGACTACAGCCTGCAGGGCGGGCACGTCAGCCTGGAGCAGGTCACAGCGGATCGGCAGAAAGCGGCGCCCCAGGGCCTCGACGGCAGCCTTGGTCTCGTCGCAGGTGCCGCTGTACAGGCCGGCGATGTCTGCCCCGGCCTCGGCGAGGCCGAGGGCCATGCCCTGGCCCAGGCCGCGCCCGGCGCCGGTCACAAGGGCGACCTTGCCATCCAGCCGAAACATATCGATGATGTTCATACACACTCCTTCGCAGAGGCTGCGAGTAGCCCGCCCGTGATGCGTCGGGGCGGGCGCCAGGGGGTTCGGGCCTATCCTGGCGCGCAGGGTTGGTTGCTGCTGGCCCAGGCCCGGTAGCAACCAACTCCGGCTACGCAGTGGCTCGCGTCATACGCCAGACGCGCGTTTGGTGCTAGTGTCCCAGCTCGGTGAGCATGGGGACGGTCTTGGAGACCCAGGCGTGGGCCGGATCGTCGACGGTCGCCTGGACGCGATGCTCGCCAGCCAGGAACCAGATGTAGTAGGTGGTGCAGCCCGGGGCGCTCACCACGCTGTGGTAGCCCTTGGGGGCCATGAGCAGGGTGTTATCGCGCACGGTATAGTTGACATCCAGGGGATCGTCGTTGTAGTACCGGCAGATGCCGATGCCGTCCGCCGGGGCCACCTTGAAGAAGTACATCTCTTCGTGGAAGGCCTCGCGCGGCAGGTCGTCAGTCTCATGGCGGTGCGGCGGGAAGGTGCTCCAGTTGCCGGAAGGGGTGACCGTCTCGCCGACGATCAGGCGGCGCGCCGGCAGGTCGGGCTGCCCGGTCTGGGTTAGGATCTGCCGAAAGTACCGCTTAAAGTTCGCCGCGCCCCACACGCCCGTGGTCACGCGGTTCGGTGCGATCTCGTACGGCTCGACCTCGAGGTCGCTGGGGGCCGAGGGCATGGCCACCTGGACGTTGGTGATACCGCGGATGGTATAGTCCACTCCCGCGGGAATGTACACCGAGTGCGGCAGCCCGGCCAGGACGTTGGGGCGCCCGCCGACCTTGCCAAAGCACTTGCCGCCCACCTGGAACTTGGCCTGCCCGCCCAGGACGATCGCGCAGATCTCGCGGTCGCCGCTCTTGGCCGAGTACTCCTCACCCGCGGCGAGGTTGATCAGGGCAAAGTCCAGCAGGTTGCAGGGGTTTGACTCTGGCTTGTTGATGCCCGGCTTGCTCGGTACTGCGCTGAAATACTTCATCGATGTTCTCTCCCTTCTCATGCGGAGACCAGGCTCACGGGAGCCTGGTTCATCGCTCAAACGACAGACACAAGGCCGTCTACTGATTCATATAGATTGTAACTGAATCGCTGCCATGGCACAAGCGCAAGCGCCCGGTGTCGTACTCGGAGTAGGCCCAGGTGCTCTTTACCATCGGGTAGTCACGGAGCGGGATCGGCTGGCCCTGAACCGTGGGGCAGGCGCTCCAACCGGTGACGAAGGTGCCCGCCGAGGGGGACTCGTAGGTGACCACGCCGTCCTGCAGGCCGATCCTGGCGCCGGTGAGGGCCTCCACGAAGGCATCGAACGACCCCCAGTCCGCCTCACGCCCGCACTCCACCAGCCAGGTGTTCTCTTCCGCAGTGCATTGCAGCTCACGCCCAGCGTACTGGCCCTCGGTGCCCACGGCGTAGCCGTTCTGTGACCAGATGCCCACGTAGCCCTGGCCCATGCGCGCGAACGCCCAGGCGCCTCCCGACGCCGGTACGTCGAGGCGCACCTCGTCGTACTTGGCCATCTCAAAGAAGCAGTGTGAGATCCAGGCGAACTCGCTGAGGCGGAACGTGAGCGACATGACGTTCCGATGCTGGATCACGCGGGGCAGCGAGGTGCACCCGGACCAGTAGTCGGGGCGCAGCCCCGAGCCCTCACCCATCGTCTGCGGGCATGACCAGAAGATGACCGCCTTGTTGCGCAGCGTCACCTGGGCGACGTGGGTCGAGCTCTCGTACTCACCCTTGCGGTGATCCTGGACGCAGGACATGAGATAGTCGGGCGTACGGTAGACGCAAAAGTTGGCGTGCTCGGCCGTCTTGCCGCGGTTGTAGCCCTGGCGTTCATGCGACTCCACCACGGCCTGGTCATCCAGCGCCATGCGCGTGAGCAGCGCCGGCGCGCGATAGCCGGAGGTCGCCATGGTCACGGGCCCCATCCCGCTGGTGCCCTCGGTGAGTGAGCCGGTGCCGTAGGCCAGCCAGCAGGTTGCCGAAGTTCCCTCCAGGTCGGGATACTTGACGTAAACGCCGTATGAACGGGCGTGCGCGGTGCCGAGGACCCCGTCCAACGCGTCCTGGGCGAGGTTGAACATCATATAGTCCATGATGCAGCCGGCCATGTCGCGCAGCTTGGCGTCCTCATAGATGGCAAAGTCGTACACGTTGATGATCGGCGCCATGCAGATCGGGTAGTAAGAGTTGGAGTGCCACTCGTCAAACCCGTAGCGGCCCCGCTGGCGGAACCACTCGGTGATGTACATGCGCCCCTTGGTGGCGTGGTAGAGGCCGCGCATACGCGAGTTGGTGAACTCTTCGGTCGGGAAGAGCTGGCCGGCCATCCACTCCGCCACGTGGAACAGGAAGCGGTGGTTCTCTGAGCCCATGTACATGACCGTGTCGCCCGGCTCATCGACCCAGTACTTGAAGCCCAGGACGGTGTCCTTCATCAGGGCGTTGATGGCGGGGCTCAGGCGCTGCTCCTCACGCTCCCAGTACATCAGGCGGAGGATTCCCTGGATGACAAAGTCGGCGCAGTCCTTACGCGCAGCGATGAACTCGCAGGTCTCGCGGATCGCCTCCTCGTCGACCTCGTCGTAGCGCCCCAGGCCGTAGCGGGCTACCTCCGTCCAGATGGGGCGACGCTCGACGTTGGCCGCATAGTGCTCGAGCACCAGGCGACGGCGCTCCTGGTAGTGCGCATCACCCGGGAGGTAGGGCGCCGGAGTAACCTGGTGGACGTCGTAGCACACCGAGGTCAGGGGCTGCCCCCGGTGTTTCCAGAGGCACTCGACCTGATAGGGGCCGTCGGCGAGGTCCGTGCCCTTGCCCAGAGTGATCTGCCCACCCACGCCGACTGGCGGAGTAACCTCGCGGAGCAGCGCGCCGGCCTCGTCGCGCAGACGCAGCAGCACCTCGCCGGCTGGTGGCGTCTCCAGGCGCACGGCCACCGGCCGCTGCGGGTAAAAGACGTCGCTATCGAGCCGCAGCCCGCCGACCTCGCGCTCTACCTGGGCGCGCTCCGCGAAGGTAATCCCTTCCTGCAGCGCCACACGGCCGGAGAGGTCACCGTCGGTGCACTCCAGGCGGAAGCCGGCCTGGGCCATGCGGGCCAGCCGGAAGGAGGCGACGTTGATGACGTTCTCCCCCTCACGGAGGGGCGCAGTAAAGCGGGCCTCATAGCCCCCGTCGCGGGCCTGGCCGGGCAGGCCCGTCAGGTCACAGACGACCTCGCCGTTGATAGAGACTACTGCCCGTGAGGTGAGGCGCAGCACCAGGCGCCACTCCCGTGGGCCGGCCTTGTCGGCGGTGACCCGCGTGGAAAAGAAAGCCGCCCCCAGGTGATTCGAGATGTTGTAGCGGCCCCACGATAGGTACTTTTCCGGGCGGCGCACCAGGCTCCAGCGCAGTGGCTGCCCGCGGAAGGGGGTCGTGTCGTTCTCCCGAGGGCTGCTGGCCAGTATGCCCTGCGCCTCGGCGAGGATGTCCTCCATGGCAGAGATACCGACCGTGGCGCCGGCCCGCTCGAACAGGGTCAGGCCCTGTACGCTCGCGGACATGTCCTCATACAGCGGGCCCAGCATCAGCCAGGGCTTGACGGCTTCGCCCGCCTGCGATCGGTGTACCAAGTGCTTTACGCCGTCCAAGACATGCTCCTCTCTACTATGGTGTGCCGGTATCTTGACCTGCGGACAACATGACGATGACAACGCTTTCTGGCCCAGCCACGCCGAACGCGTTCATCGAGCGAGCCGCGAGCCGGTTGGGGCCGGGGCGCAGTGTCCATTCAAACCGATCCGCGCAGGGCTGCCAGGCGCCGTCGCCGAGGCGCATCTGCAGCCCGGCCGGGCTCCCGGCGGGCGGCGCGGGGAGATGGATAGCCGTCGGGTGATGGTCCGGGCCCAGGATGGTGCCGGGGGCGACGTTGGGCATCGAGGTTTCCAGCAGTACCTGTAGCGAGCCGCGCCGCGCGGTGCGCTGCAGGTGAATGCGGGTACGGTTCGGTTCCCAGTACAAGTCGGCAAGGCGGCCCGATGAATGCGTAAAGTAGGGCAGGGGCGGAGTGTTCCCGTCGCGCCACCAGAGGTAGCCGTCATAGTGGTAGGCCACAATGCCGTGCTCTAGCTCGCCAGGGTGCGGCGAGGTCAACTGGTCGTTGCGCAGCACGATGCAGAAGCGGTCCAGCTTGGCCAGGCGGTCGACGAGGGCAAAGGCGACGCCGGGGTCGCCACGGCCACGCAGGCGCAGCCCCTCCGTGTTGCCAGAGAGCCAGGCCGTGCGCGCCTCGAGCGCGGAAAGGGGGGCGCCGTCACCCTGCACATAATAGACGGCGCGCCGGGCGTCATCCACATCTCCGCCGACGTCCAGCCACACCCACTTGCCCCAGTGGTCAGACCAGGCCTCGGCCGTACAGTGTGCCCGGTGGATGACGAGCCGCGCCGTGATCCCCAGCGCCGCGCAGCAGTGCACGAACACCGTCGAGTAGTGGGTGCACATGCCCACGCCCAGGTTGTGCCGGCCGAACTCCAAAATGATGGGGGCGTCGAACGGCGGGCAGGCCCGCAGGGCCTTCCATTCCCGCTGCCACCCGTCGGTCCACTGGTCGCGGGCCCAGACGGCCAGGCGCAGGATGCGCTCCCAGTCGTTGGCGGCGCCGGCAACTATCTGGTCCAGCTGCCAACGTTCGCGGAGCAGGTCAGCCCGGGAGTAGGGGGCCTGGTAGCCGAACGGACGCGAGGGATAGGCGATCGGGGCGCTGTCTCCGCTCACCAGGCTGCCCCAGCCCGCCGGCGCTGCGTGCCGGTCGACGGACAGGGACACTGCGGTGAGCGTGGGCGTCACGAGGGGGTCCGAGGTACGCAGGGTGGCCTGCCACTGGGCAAAGCGGTCCCCGTCGCGCAGGGAAAACCGGTCGGCGGGCGCCCAGGCAGCCCAGGTGCGCGGATCGTAGGCCGGGCTGGGGCCTGAGCGGAGGGCCAGGAGGATCTCGGTGCCGGGGGGCGTGTCAGCCGTGCAAGAGAGCGCTACCTGCCTATATGCCGTAGGGCTGGGCAGGCCCGCCTCGCGCAGGGCCAGGTCTTCTACGGCGGAGGTGATCTGGCCCGCGGGCGCGTAGCGGTCGAGTTCCAGGCGCGCCAGGTACTCGCCATCATAGCAGTCGTTGTAGCCGAGGTGGCCCCAATCCCAGGTGCGCCCGCCGTCGCGGCTCTTGGCGCTGCGGTTGGGGTGTCGGCAGGTGTCGATGAGGGTTTCCCAGACGGCCGCCGAATCCGAGTGCAGGACGACGCTGTTCAGGCCCGGGCGGAGCCACTCGGCCGGGACCTCCACCGTCGGCCAGTTCCGATGCCAGTAGGCCCCGGCCTCGGCCTCGTCCTCCGACCCACGGGAGGGGAGGGAGATAGCCAGCGGGTGGCCATTGACCTCGGCGGTCAGGGTGGATTTGGCGTCGGCCGAGCGCAGCCATACGCTGAGGCGTGCGCCCCGCGCCAGCGGCCGTCCCGGGTTGCCGTCGAGGACAAAGTCCTTGCGCGCCCAGACCTGGCCACCGATCGGCTCGACGTCGCGCCCGGTGCAGTCGCCCATCTCGTCGGCGAGCAGCACTCGGCCCAGGAGGCGCACGTTCCCGGCAGACACCTCCACGGAAGAGTCGCGCTGGAGCGCGTCGAAAGCCTGCTGACCCCTCCACTCGAGTTGGCACGTCGGCATGGGCGATCCTTTCGGGTTGGGCGCGGGACGGTTCGGGGCGATCCCCGGGCACTCTGCGGATTGGGTTGGGCGCTAGGCGGCCGCCTTGGGGATGCGCTGCTGGACCTCTCGGGCGAACTCTCCAAAGTCGCCCTCCAGCACCGTATCGCGCGGGACGATGTGCACCGCCTCGGCGCTGAGGTAGATCAGCAGGTAGCGATCCAGAACGGTCACACCGCGGACGTCTTTCCAGGCCACGGTGCTTTCCTCGCCGTCGCTGCGCGCCATGAGGCCCTCAGGACGGATCTCGAGCTCGCGGCGGTTGAGGACGTTCAGACGGCCAGCGTACAGGCGCGTCGTCATCCGGCGGATGTTGTTCTGTAGCAGCTGGGGGAACAGGTAGGCGTACACTAGGGCAAAGACCACGCCGACGATGGCGAGGCTCCAGGCCCCGGCGATGATGGCCATGACGCCGGTCAGGGCGATGATCACCGCGGCCCCACCGTAGATGGCCCGGCGGCGCGTCCTCTGGGAGGAGGGCGAGTGGTTGTACTGGTAGAGCTGAAAGAAGACGACGTCTCTTAGCGACAGGCGATACTCAATGCGCATGGTGGCTCCGTCCTGGTCAGCGCCCTGTAGCGGATGCCGATACTCCCGGCCAGTGTAGCGTAGCGGGCAAGGCATGGCAAGCGCCGCAGCCGGCGGCGCTGCGTTGACAGGCTGGCCCACGCCGTCTAGAATCGTGCCCATGCTGGCCTCAGTTCTGCCTTCGTCACAGCGCTGCAGGGGGAGTCGACGCGCATGGGTTTGATCCGGAATCCCGGCCGCGGCGCTGCCCTCGTGAGGCTTTCCGTCATGGGAGCCGTCGTGATCGTGCTTGGCCTGCTCTTGGCGAGCACCGTCTGGCGGGGCGCCTCTGCGTTGGGGCGGCCTTCCGGGGGGAACGCGGAGCGCGCGCCGCGCGACGTCCCGCAGACGGACGTCAACCCCTATGGCGCCAACTTTTTCCTCTCCCGCGAGGTGGAGCAGTGGAAGCGCGAGCGCACCCTGCGGATGGCCTCCGAGGCAGGGATCGGTTGGGTCAAGCAGCAGTTCCCCTGGGCGGAGCTGGAGCCGGAGCGCAAAGGGGAGTATCTGCAGGCCGCCAATAAGGCCAGCACTTGGACCAAGTACGACGAGATCGTAGCCCTTTGCGAGTCGTTCGGGCTGCGGATCGTCGCCCGCCTGGACCTGCCCCCCGCCTGGACGCGGCAGGACAACTCGCTCCCCTCCGCCCCGCCCGACAACCTCGAGGACTATGGCGATTTCGTCTACGAGTTCGTCAAGCACTATCGTGGGCGCGTCCAGTACGTGCAGATCTGGAACGAGCCGAACATCTACCCCGAGTGGGGCAACCGCGCCGTAGACCCCGCCGAGTATACTGAGATGTTGCGCATCGCTTACCAGCGGGCCAAAGAGGCCGACCCCAACGTCTACGTGCTCTCGGCGCCGCTGGCCTACACCCTGGGCGAGCCACACCCCGAGCCCGGCAAGTGGCGGTCGATGAACGACCTCGAGTACCTCCAGGGGATGTACGAGGCGGGGGCCGGGCAGTGGTTCGACATCTACTCGGCGAACGCCTTCGGCCTCGACCGGGCGCCCGAGGACCCGCCCGACCCGGCCGTGCTGAACTTTCAGCGGGTGCTCTTGCAGCGCGAGGTCATGGTCCGCTACGGGGATGGGGGCAAGGCGGTCTGGTTCAACGAGTACGGCTGGAACGCGGCGCCGGCCTCCTTCACCCCCGAGGCTCTGGTGTGGAAGCGGGTGAGCGAGGCCGAGCAGGCCGAGTACACCGTGCGCGGCATCGAGATGGCCCGCTCCGAGTGGCCCTGGGCGGGCGTGTTCCTGATCTGGTACTTCCGCCAGGTGGGCAGCATCCCCGACACGTCGGCCGAGTACTACTTCCGGATGGTCGACCCGGACTTTACGCCGCGCCCGGTCTACCTGGCGGTGCAAAGGGCGGCCAGGCAGAACCTGGTCGGCCCCGGCCACTATGAAGAGACGCACGCTGCCGTCAAGGCCCAGGGGCGCTGGGCCAACGCCATCGACCCCGGCGCCTCGGGGCTGGCCTACATGCATTCCGACACGGCCGGCAACAGCGTGACGCTGACCTTCCAGGGGTCGCGGCTCGACCTCATCACCCGGCGGCACAGCGCGGCGGGGCGGCTCTTGGTGGTCGTCGACGGGCACGCCGCACCCGGCCTGCCGGCGGATGCGCAGGGCCGCAGCTACGTGGACCTCTACAGCCCCGACGTGCAGGCGGGCGCGCGCGTCACCCTCGTGCGCGAGGTTCCCCCTGGGCAACACACCGTCACCATCACGGTCGCCGAGGAGGCCCCGGCCGCATCCGCGGGCCGCGACTGCGCCGTGGACGCCTTCCAGGTCCTTTCCGCGGTGCCCGAGTTCCCGGTGTGGCGGACGGTGCTCCTCACCGCGGGCCTGGCAGCGGCCGGCTGGCTGACCTGGGTGACCTGGCGCCGCGTGCGCTGGGTGCTGTTGGGCGGGCGCTGAGCGCCGCCCCCGGGCGCCCGCCCGGGGCGTTACCCCGAGACAGGCGCCCGAGGGCGCGCCTCTACACCACCAGGTTCACGATCCGGTCAGGCACGACGATCGTCCTCCGCACCGTGCGGCCCGCCAGGGCGTTCTGCACCCCCTCCAGGCCCAGCGCCAGGCGGACCGCCTCCGCCTCTTCCAGCCCGGCGGGGGCCTCCACCCTGCCGCGCAGACGCCCGTTCACCTGGACGGCCAGCGTCACTCGCGACGCCTCGATCAGCGCGGGGTCGAACTCGGGCCAGGGCTGACGGTGCACGCTGTAGGGCTGGCCCTGCCTGGCCCACAGCTCCTCGGCCAGGTGGGGGGCCAGAGGGGCCACCAGACGGGTCAGGGCCGATACGGCCTCATCCCACGACTTGACCTCGGCGCGATCGCGCCACTCGCGCAGGGTGTTGGTGAAGGCCATCAGCTCGGCTATGGCGGTGTTGAAGGCCATCGACTCGACGTCATCGGTGACCTTGCGGATGGCCCGGTGCAACGCGCGCCGCAGCGGGAGCATCTCCTCAGCGCCGGGGGCCTCGTCGGCCGGTGGGGCGACGCGCGGGGCCGTCACCCGCCAGAGGTTCTGCAGCCAGCGGACGACGCCGTTGATGCCATCGTCGCGAAAGTCCCCGCCACGCTCAAAGGGCCCCATGAACAGCAGGTACACGCGCAGCACGTCGGCGCCGTACCGCGCGACGTACTCGTCGGGGTTCACCACGGTGCCGCGGCTCTTGCTCATCCGCTCGCCATCCTTGAGGACGACGCCGTGCAGCCGCAGGCGGGCGAACGGCTCCGCACCCAGGTCACGCGGCAGGCAGCCCACGTCTTGCAGGGCCTTCCACAGGAAGCGCGCGTACAGGTGGTGAAGGGTAGAGTGCTCCACGCCGCCGGTATACTGGCTGACGGGCAGCCAGCGCCGCAGGCGCCCCTCGTCCCAGGCGCGATCGTGATACTCGGTCGAGGTGTAGCGCAGGTAGTACCAGGCCGAGTCCAAAAAGTTGTCGGAGACGTCCGTCTCGCGGCGGGCTGGCCCGCCGCAGCGCGGGCAACGCGTGGCGACAAACTCGGGCAGCGAGGCTAAGGGGGATTCGCCCGTGCCCAGCGGGCGAAAGTGCTCGGTTTTCGGCAACAGCACGGGCAGGTCCTCCTCGGGGACCGGAACGGTGCCGCACCGCTCGCAGTAGACGATCGGGATAGGCGGGCCCCAGTAGCGCTGCCGGGAGATCAGCCAGTCGCGCAGGCGATAGGTCACGCGAAAGCCCCCCAGGCCGCGGGCGGCCAGGTCCTCGGTGATGGCCCGGCGCCCTTCCGCCGTGCTGAGGCCGGTGTGCTGGCCGGAGTTGATCAGCACGCCCTCGCCCTCGTAGGCGGCCCGCGGGGGGCGCTCGTCCTCGGGCAGCGGCTGGGGCGGGGCCACGACCTCGATCACCGGCAGGCCGTGCCCCAGCGCGAACTCCAGGTCGCGGGCGTCGTGCGCCGGCGTGGCAAAGACGGCCCCGGTGCCATACTCTGCCAGGACGTAATCGGCCACCCAGATGGGCAGCGCGCGGCCGTTGATCGGGTTGGTGGCCAGTGAGCCGGTAAAGACGCCCGTCTTGGCCCGGCCAGTGGCCAGCCGCTCGGCCGGCGTTCGGCCGGAGGTCTCCTCGCAGTAGGCCGTCACCTCGGCCATCCTGTCGGCGGAGGTCAGGCGCTTGACATCGGGGTGCTCCGGGGCCAGCACCAGGAAGGTGGCGCCGTGCAGCGTGTCCACTCGTGTGGTGAACACGGTGATCTCTCCGCCACCCTGGACGGTGAAGCGAAGCTCCGTCCCCTCGCGACGGCCGATCCAGGCCGTCTGGAGCTTACGGGTGACGTCGGGATATTCCCCCTTGGAAAAGTCGAGCAACCGGTCCGCATAGTCGGTGATGCGGAAGAACCACTGCGTCAGCCGGCGGGTGGCCACGGGGGATGAGCAGCGCTCGCATTCGCCGTCGATGACCTGCTCGTCGGCCAGGGTCGTCAGGCAGGAGGGGCACCAGTTCACCGGCGCCTCCGCACGGTAGGCCAGCCCGGCGTGGTAGAGGCGCAGGAAGATCCACTGCGTCCAGCGGTAATAGTCAGGATCAGTGGTATCCACCTGGCGCTCCCAGTTAAAGGCCACGCCGATGCGCTTCATCTGCTCCTCGCGGAAGCGGACGATGTTCTTGGGCACCAGGATGGCCGGGTTGACGCCGAGCCGCAGGGCATAGTTCTCCCCATGGATGCCGAACGCGTCAAAACCCATCGGCTGGAAAACGTCGAGGCCTCGCATGCGCTGGTAGCGACCGTGCACGTCCGCCCCGCCGTAGGTGTAGACATGCCCGACGTGGAGGCCCTCGCCAGAGGGATAGGGGAACTCCATGAGGTTGAGGTAGGGGCGGGCAGCGCCGTCCAGGTCGACGTGGTAGATCCCGGTCTCCTCCCAGGTCTGCTGCCACTTGCGCTCCACGGCGTGGTGGTCGTAGCGCGCCTCCTGGTCTTCTGGCTGCTCATCTCGGGACGTAGGCATCGCGTGTTCCTCCTTGGGAAAGCAAAACGAGGGCCCCGCATGGGGGCCCTCGTGGGTGGCCTGAGCCTGGTCAGATAGCGCTTACCAGGTTATGCCCGGCCGCCTCCCATGCGGCAATAGCTCCTCCGAAGGAGGAGCCCCGCAAGAAGGAGAGCCGAGCTGTGGGAGATACGGCCAGCGTGCATCGCACTGTCACCTGCTGTCTATCACTGGGGACATCATACATCATTGCGGCGCGGAAGGCAATGTCTGCGGATGATGATCCTGCGGCCCACAGACCCGTAGACGCTGGCGCCGACGCCTGCTAGAATGGCAGTGTAGCTGCCGTCTGGGGGTTCGATGAGAACGAGAGGAGCCAACATGACGACCGAAGGGCCGAGGCCGCAGGCCGGTCCCGAGGGGGCCGGGCACTCCAGCGCCAAAGAGTGGGGGGACATCCTTCGCCAGATCGAGGACCAGGTACGACGCGAGGCAGCCCGCCTGGTCGGCCTGCCGGAGGAGTCCCCCTGGGATGCCATCGGCCGCGAGGCGGGGGACAGCGCCCGCCGCGGCGCTGCCAAGACCGTGGGGCTGCAGGACGATGCCGAGTGGGACGATATCGGCCGTGAGGCGGAACACTCGGCTCGGGGCACCGTGGCGCACTTGGTGGGCACCTCTCGCGACGCCGACTGGCCGGCGATCGGCCGCACGGCGGACGAGAAGGTGCGTGCTTTCCTCAACGACCTGTTCGGCAGGGGCAAGCCGGCCCCTTCCGCGCCCGAAGAGACCGAGATCAAGAAGGACGAGCCGCCCATCGATCCGTGGACCTAGGCCGGGCGGCGTGGCCCGCCTGGGGTTCGCTGCGAAGGAGTGAGAACGAGGAGGCCTGGCTATGGTCGATGAGCGCCCCAACGTCATCTTTATCTGTCTCGACTCTTTCCGGCAGGACCACGTGCGTTTCTACAACCCCGCGGCGCCCTGCGCGACGCCCCACCTCGACGCGCTGGCGTGCGAGAGCGTGGCCTTTGACAACGTCTACCCGGAGGGGTTGCCAACCATTCCGGTGCGCACCGCCTGGCTGACGGGCGAGAGGACCCTGGTACACCGCCCCTGGCAGCCGCTGACCCCAGAGGACCGCAGCCTGCCGGAGATCCTGGCCAGCGCCGGCTACCTGACGGCGCTGTACACCGACTGCTACCACTACTTCAAGCCGGGGATGAACCTGCACCGCGGGTACCGCACCTGGGAGTGGGTGCGCGGGCAGGAGTACGACGCCTACCGTTCAGGCCCGCTGACCAGGCTGCGGCTCGACGACTATTGTCAGGAGACCTACTCTCCGGAGTGGCGGCGGATCGTCGAGACGGCGATCAAGAACGTCGAGGAGTTCGAGACGGCCGAAGACCACTATGCCGCGCGGCTGGTGCGCAAGGCCAACGCCTGGCTGGAGCGGAACGTCGGCGCGCAGCCGCTATTCCTCTTCCTCGACTCCTTTGACCCGCACGAGCCGTGGACCCCGCCGCCCGAGTTCGACCGCTATACCGACCCCTCCTACCGGGGCAAGCGTCTCATCCTGCCGCCGGGCGGGCCGGCCTCGGCGCATTTCAGCGCGGACGAGATCGCCTACATCCGCGGGCTCTATGCCGGCGAGTGTGCCTACGTCGACCACTATGTGGGCGTGCTGCTGCACCGGCTGAAGGACCTGGGCCTGTACGAGACCTCGGTGATCGTGCTCATCGCCGATCACGGCCACCCGCTGGCCGACCATGGCAAGTTCCTGAAGGGCGGCGACCGCCTGTACAGCGAGCTGCTCAAGGTCCCCTTCCTGATCCGCTTCCCGGGCGGGCGCTACGGGGGGCAACGGCTGCAGGCGCTGGGCTCCTTCCACGACGTCTTGCCCACGCTCCTAGATGCGGTCGGTATGGGCAACAACCTGGATGCCCTGCCCGGCAAGAGTCTGCTGCCGGTGATCCGCGGGGAGGTGCCGGCCATCCGCCAGGCGATCATCTCCGGGTACCACCAGGCGCCGGACCGCGTGGTGCGAGACCTGACCTGGAGCTACATCCGTCGCCCGGCCGACCAGGTCGACGAGCTGTACAACCTCGCCGACGATCCGCAGGAGCGGCACAACCTGATCGATGAACACCCTGGCGAGGCCCAGCGGCTGGCGGGCCTGTTCGGGGTGCTGTACAACCTGCAGGGCGCGCCGGTGAAGGGGTTGCAGGGCAAGTACGAGGTCGCCCACACGGGCGTGGGGTGAGGGCGCAGGACCGCCGCCCGCCATTGCCCGCACTGGTGGCGGCGTGACGGCCGCTCCCTTCCCGGCGGAGGGGAGCGGCCGCTTCGTGTGGCCAGGAGCGCCCCGCTAGCCGGCCAGGTCGCGGAGGTAGGCGAGGGTCGCCGCCGATTCGGCGGTGTAGTCGTCGCCGAACTGCGCCTCGACCGAGGCCAGGCCCTGATAGCCGATGTCGTGGAGGATCGCAAACAGGCGCTGCACCGCCCCGTGCGGGTCTGCCGGGCCGGGAGCGCGGCGCTCCGTGTCCGAAACGTGCACGTGAGCGACGTACTCGGGCGCCAGGTAGATGTCCTCGAGGGGCTCGTTCACCTTCCAGAAGTGGATGATGTCGGCCACGACCTTGATCTCCTCGCGGCCGACTTCCTTGGCCAGGGCCACGGCCTGGAGGTAACTGGTGATGATGTTCGAGCTATAGACCGGCTCGATGGCAATGGTGAGGTTCTGCGCGCTGGCGTGGTCCGCACAGATGGACAGGAAGCGCACCAGCTGCCCCCAGGCCTCTCGGTAGGGGAAGCCGTCGGGCACCCGGCGGGCCGCGGCGGAGCCAAACACGACCACCCTGGCGCCCAGCGTCGCCGCCCGGGCCAGCCCCCGCGACACATAGAGCGCGACCCTGTCCCAGTCCACGGCTGGCCCCGTCAGGGGTACGGCCTCGGGCACAAAGATGTTGAAGGCGCGGATGGGCGGCTGCAGCGCCCGCAGAGAGGCCATGCGCTCGGCCATGGCCGCGTCGCCCTCCAGGGGGCTCAGGGTGCGGGCCACGGATGGCTCCAGGTAGTCGTACCCGGGGGCCAGCATGGCGAATTCCTCGAGGTTGCCACACATACCGATCGGGATGCGCTGAGGCATCTCATCTGCTCCTTGCTCCGGACGGCTCTCGCCCCGGGCGATGTGCTGGCGAATCCCTCAGGACCCTACCAGCCGGCCAGTGGCCGCAGGAAGGCCAGCGACTCGGCCGTCTGCTTGGTATAGTCGTCGCCAAAGCGGCACTCGACCGAGGCCATGCCCTGGTAGCCGACCTCGCGGAGGATGTCGAACCAGCGGCGCAGCGGGTAGGTGCCGGTGCCGGGGTTCAGGCGGCCTGAATCGGCCAGGTGCACGTGGGCCAGCCACTCGGGGGCCTGCAGGATGTCGTCCAGGGGCTCCTCATCCATCATAAAGTGATAGATGTCGGCCAGCACCTTGATCTCGTTGGGGCGGTTGGTGTCCTTGGCCAGGCGGACGCCCTCGAGGTAGGTGTTCAGCACGTTCGACTCTTTGCGGTTGAGCGGCTCGATTGCCAGGGTGACGCCGGAGCCCTCCAGGCGGTCGGCGCAGAGGTTGCAGAAGCGCACCAACTGCTTCCAGGCCTCGTCGCGGCAGAACCCCTCGGGAATGCTACGCGCCCCGCCAGAGCCGAAGACGATGATCTTGCCGCCGAGCGCCTGGGCGCGCGCCACGGCGCGGTCGACATAACCAGCCAGGCGGTCCCAATCTACCTCCGGGCCGGTGATGCGAAGCGCCCCGGGTACGAACACGTTGAAGGCCCGCACGGAGGGCTGCAGCGCCTTCAGCGCCGCCAGGCGCGGGGCCATGGTGGCGTCGTCCTCGAGGGGGTTCAACGCCCCCGAGACGGTGAGCTCCAGGTAGTCGTAGCCGGGGGCCAATTCGGAGACTTTGTCAGGGTTGATGCACATGCCGATCGGGATGGGCTGGGCCATGCTATGCTCCTTGCTCTGCTGACGGTATCGATCTGTGGCGCGGGCTGGCCGCGGTGGCTCCGTGCCCGCGCGCGTACGGCGGCACTATGCCCCAGCGGGGGCGGTGCTGTCAAGCAGTGCCGCGGTGGGCGCTCCCACCCGTTGACGAGGACGCCCTCGGCACTTATACTCACCCGGCGCCGGGTCGGTGTCCTCCTGCGTGGGGCTGGCGCAGCACCGGCGGTGGCGCACGTACCTGGCGGCGCGGGCTGACGGCCCGCCGGACCTTTTTCCTGGAGTGACGGGGATACACCCATGAGCGGGAACCTGAGCGCAGCGCACAAACCGATCGTGGTCGGCGTGGCCGGCGGGACGGGATCGGGCAAGACGACGATCTCGAACACGATTCTCGATCGCGTCGGGCGCGACCGGGTCGCCTACATCCAGCATGACTCATACTACCGCGACCTGAGCGCCCTGCCCCTCGAGGAGCGCCGCAAGTGCAACTTTGACCATCCGGACGCCCTGGAGGACGAGCTGCTGCTGGAGCACTTGCTGCGCCTACTGGACGGCCTGCCGGTCTGTGTGCCGATCTACGACTTTTCGAACTATGTGCGCAAGGACGAGACGCGCCGCGTAGACCCGCTCCCGGCCATCCTCGTGGAGGGGATCCTGGTCTTCACCAACCCGCGTCTGCGGGCGCTGATGGACATCAAGATCTACGTGGACGCCGATGCCGACGTGCGGCTGATCCGCCGGCTGCGGCGCGACGTGGAGGAGCGTGGCCGTTCCCTCGATTCGGTACTGGGCCAGTACATGGAGACCGTGCGCCCCATGCACCTGGAGTTCGTGGAGCCGTCCAAGCGGTACGCCGACGTCATCGTGCCTGAGGGGGGCCACAACGACGTGGCGCTGGGCATGATCTGCTCGCGGATTGAGGCCATGCTGGCCGCCCGGGGGCAGCCGTGAGGGCGCCCTGTCCTGCCGGGGGCACCCCATGAGCAAGGTGCGCCTGTTGCAGGTGATCGCTTCGTCGCGGGGCGGTGGCGCGGTGCACGTGCGTGACCTGGTGCGCGGGCTGGACCCTGCACGCTACGACATTCAGGTGGCCCTGCCCGACGATGGAGGCAGCGTGTCTGCGGGCGACCTGCGCGGGGCCGGGGCGGCCGTGCACGTCCTGCCGCTGGAGCGGGGACTCTCGCTCCGGGCGCTCAGCGCCCTGCGGAGGCTGGCGCAGAACGCGGACCTGATGCATGTCCACGGCCCGCGCGCCGCTTTCTGTGGCCGGCTGGCCGCGGCGACACTGGGCTCTGCGCGGCCGCGGGTGGTGTACACCGTGCACGCCTTTGCCGCGCCGCACTATCGCTGGCCCGCGTCGGCCGTACTCCTGGCGCTGGAGCGCGCCTCGGCCCGCTATACCGATGCGGTCATCGCCGTGGCCCAGGCGCAGCGGTCCGAGCTGCTGGCGGCAAAAGCGTGCACCCCCGAGCGCATCACGGTCGTGCACAACGGCATCGATCTGCCCGCACCTGCGGTGGGCGAAGGCGTGGCCCAGGCGCGCCAGGAGACGCGGCGCAGGTTGGGGCTCCCTGCGGATGCCCGGGTGGCGACCATGGTTTGCCGGCTGTACCGCCCGCGCGACTTTGAGACCCTCCTGATCGCCTTTCGCCAGGTGCGGGAGGAGCTGCCGGGCGCCCGCCTGCTCATCGTGGGGGACGGCCCTTACCGCGCCCGCGTCGAGGATCTGGTGGACGGCCTGTGGCTCAGCCAGCAGGTGATACTGGCCGGCCAACGGGACGACGTGCCTGCCCTGCTGGCCGCCTCAGACCTGCTGGTGCACGCGACCGTCGGGTGGGAGGGGATGAACCTGAGCATACTTGAGGCGATGGCGGCCGGCCTGCCGGTGGTGGCGTCGCGGGTCGGGGGCATCCCGGAGGCCGTCGTCGACGGGGAGACGGGCCTGCTGGTGACGCCCCGCTCGCCCGCCGAGCTGGCCAGAGCCCTGCTGCGGCTGCTCGGGGATCCCGGTGAGGCGGCGAGGCTGGGGGCCAAGGGGCTGGCGCGCGTAAGGGCCCTCTTTGGCGTGCCCCGCGAGATCGCCGAGACCGAGGCGGTGTACGCGCAGGTGCTTGGCGGTGGCCCAGCGCCAAAAGGGGCCGGGGGATGAGCATGCGCGTCGTGCACATCTACAAGGACTATGCCCCTGTAGTGGGAGGGATCGAGAACCACGTGCGGCTGGTGGCGGAGGCCCAGGCCGCCGCGGGGGACGACGTGACGGTGCTGGTGGCCAACACCGGGCCGCAGACGACGGAGGAGTACCGCGGCGGCGTGCACGTGCTCAAGGCGGGGCGCCTGGCCACGGTGGCCTCTACCCCGCTGAGCCTAAGCCTGCCGCTGGAATTGGCCGGCCTCGAGGCCGACGTCGCCCATGTGCATTTCCCCTATCCGGTCGGCGAGCTGGCGCAGTACCTGCTGGGGCGCAGCCGGGCCACCGTCGTGACCTACCACAGCGACGTCGTGCGGCAGAAGCGCCTTCTGGCCCTGTACCGCCCCCTGATGCTGCGCGCCCTGAACAAGGCGGACCGCATCATCGTCGGCAGCCCCAACTACCTGGAGAGCTCGCCCGTCCTGCGCGCCCTGGCGGACAAGTGCCGCGTGGTGCCCTATGGCATCGATGGGCGGCGCTTCGCCGCACCGGATGCGGACCGGGTGCGGCAGCTGCGGGCGCGCTTTGCGACAGCGGGGCCGCTGATCCTTTTTGTGGGCGTGTTGCGGTACTATAAGGGGCTGGACTACCTGCTGCGGGCCATGCCCGAGGTCGCCGGGACGCTCCTGGTGGTGGGGGAGGGCCCCATGGGCGAGGCCTGGAGAGCCCTGGCTCGGGAGCTCAGCCTGCAGGAGCGGGTGGTGTTCTGCGGACGCGTGCCCGACGAGGACCTGCCCACGTACTATGGTGCCGCAGATCTCTTTGTACTGCCGGCCAGCGAACGGTCCGAGGCCTACGGGCTCGTCCAGCTGGAGGCGATGCACGCGGGGCTGCCCGTGGTGTCGACCGAACTGGGCACGGGGACGAGTTTCGTGAACCAGCACGGTGAGACGGGGCTGGTCGTGCCGGCGCGCGATGCAGAGGCGCTGGCCAAGGCGATCCGCATCCTGTGCCGGGACGGCTCGCTGCGGCGGGCGTTCGGCGCACGGGCGCGGGCCAGGGCGGCGGAGCTGTCGGTCGAGCGGATGGTGGCCGGCATACACACCGTCTACCGGGAGGCTCTGCGGCGGGCGGCCAGCCACCGAGGCTAGGCCGGGGCCGAGGCGGGCCCGGCCCGGTGAAGGTAGCGACGGCGGCAGGCCCTTTCTTGACGGTTTCACTACAGGTGCCGTATCGAGCGTCGGCCCGGCATGCTTCGTCGGGTCAGACAGTACCAGGTTGGCGGGCATGCGCACAAAGATCAGTGGAATATGCGACGCTGTGCTGGAGGCCGGCTGGTTGCTGGCCCTAGCCATCATCCCTCTCTTCTTCAACGTCTACTCGAGCCGCGTTTTCGAGCCCGACAAGCTGGCCATCCTGAGGTCGATCGCCACGCTGATGGCGCTGGCCATCGTGGCCAGGTATGCCGACGAGCGTCTGGCAGGCAGGACCGTGGGGTCCGGTCCCTCCACAACCCGGGTCGGCTGGCGGGCGCCCCTCGTTCTGCCGGCTATGATCCTGGCCGGCGTCTACCTGCTGTCGACGGCCTTCTCGGTGGTGCCGCGCATCAGCCTGTGGGGCTCGTACCAGCGGCTGCAGGGCACCTATTCGCTGCTCTCGTACATGGTGATCTTTGCGGCTCTCTTGACGACCCTGCGCCGCCGCGAGCAGCTGGACCGCTTGGTCACCGTGGTCATCCTGACCAGCCTGCCCATCTCCCTGTACGGCATGCTGCAGCACTATCAGCTGGACCCACTGCCGTGGGGCGGAGACACGACCTTCCGGGTCGCCTCGAACATGGGGAACCCCATCTTTGTGGCGGCCTACCTGATCATGGTGCTGCCCCTCTGCCTGGCGCGCGTGGTGCAGCTGGTGACGGGCGGGCCTGCGGGCGAGGGCCGCCGCGCGCGGGTACTGCTCGGCGCGGGCGTTGCGGTGGTTCTCCTCGCCGAAGTGGCCGGCTGGGCGCTCCTCGGCTTTGGCGCGGGGCTGGCCATCTCGGCGGCGGGCGTCGTTGGCCTGGCGCTGGTGGGCGTCGCGGCCAGGAAACCGCTGGCCAGGTACCTGCTGCTCGGCGCCCACCTGCTGGCCCTGAGCGCGCAGGCGGTGTGCCTCTTCTTCACCCAGAGCCGCGGCCCCTGGCTGGGCCTGGCCGCCGGCCTGGCCCTGTTCCTGCTGCTGTACCTCCTGGCGGTGGGCCGGAGGCGGCTGGCGCTGCTGGTCACGGTAGGAGGCCTGGCCCTGGCCGCCTTCATCGTTTGGCTGAACGTGCCGAACTCCCCCTTTGCGCCCCTGCGCGAGGTACCCTACGTCGGCCGCCTGGGGCAACTCCTGGAGACGGAGGGCGGCACCGGCAAGGTGCGCCTGCTGATCTGGGAGGGTGCGGCGGAGATGGTGGCCTCCGACCCGGCGCGGGCCCTGATCGGCTACGGCCCAGAGGCAATGTACGTGGCCTTTACGCCCTTTTACCCGGCGGAGCTGGGCCACTATGAGGCGCGCAACCGCTCGCCGGATCGCGCCCACAACGAGACGTTCGACGCCCTGATTACCACCGGCGTGCTGGGCCTGGCGGCCCACCTGCTGCTGTTTGGCAGTGTCTTCTACTATGGGATGCGCTGGATGGGCCTGCTGGCGACGCCCGGGCGCCGGCGCGCCTTCCTTTTGTGCATGGCGGCCGGCGGGGTGCTGGGCACGGCGCTGCCGGTGCTCTGGGACGGTTCCTGGCGGTACATCGGCGTGGGGCAGCCGCTGGGAATGCTGGCAGGCGTGGCCGCCTATGCGGCGGGCCTCTCGGTTGAGGCGGTCGCGTCCGGCCGATCGGCGGGCGGGTCGTCGGAGCGCCGTGGCCCGGCGGAGGCGCTCCTCATCGCCGCCCTGGTGGCCGGCATTGCGGCGCACTTTCTGGAGATCAACTTGGGCATCGCCATCGCCGCGACGCGCACCTACTTTTGGGCGTATGCCGGCCTGTTGGTGGTACTAGGCCAGGGCTGGCTGCCGACGGCTGAAGAAGCAACAGAGGCTCTGCCCGCTGCCATCGTGGCTGCGCCGCGGGCTGCCAGGCGGCGGGGCGCGCGCCGACAGCCAACCCGCCGGCGCAGCCCGCTGGTCGAGCGACTGGGCGCTCACCCGGTGACGGCGCCCGCACTCCTGGCCGGCCTAGTGCTGGCGGTGATGGTGTGGGACTATACGACCAACCCTCTGGGGTCGACCAACCCGGGGGCCGTCCTGGTGCAGTCACTGACCAGCCTGGCGGCTGTGGGCCGGCCCGACGTCGAAAGCCTGGGCATGGTCGGCCTGTTCCTGAGCACCTTCGCCGCCGGCGGCCTCCTGTGCGTGGCCGGTGCGGCTGCCCGCAGCGGAGAGCGGCGTTCGGCCGCCTGGTGGTGCGGGGCGGGCGGGCTTTTTGTGGCCATCGCCGCGGGGCTGGGGATGGCCTACGCCACCCTGCACGCGCGCGCGCTGACTCAGATCAGCCAGCCGGCCGACCTGCTCACCGGCCTCATCGTCATGGTTGTGGCGGTGGGCCTGGCGCTCACGGCGTTCTTGTGGCCACGGGCGTCCGGCTCGCCCGCCTGGGGTCACCTGGCCACGCCTATCGCGGCGGCGGCGGCGCTTGTCGGCGTTCTCTTGTTCGTGAACGTGCGGAACGTGCGCATGGTGCGGGCCGACGTCGTCTACAAGGAGGGCTACCGGTACGACTCGGCGCAATCCTGGAGCGAGGCGGCGCGGTTGTACGAAGAGGCCCATCTCATGGAGCCGGATCAGGACCACTATCTCTTGTTCCTGGGCCGCGCCCTTCTCGAGGTGGCCGCCGGCGAAAAGGACGCCGCAGCGCAGGACGCGGCCTACGAGGAGGCCCTGCTGGCCCTCGAGGAGGCGCAAGGCCTCAACCCGCTGAACACCGACCACACCGCGAACATCGCGCGGCTCTATCGACGGTGGGCGTTCGATACCGACGACCCGACCCTGGCGCACGACATGCGTCTGCAGGCGCTGGCCACCTACGAGCGGGCCGTGGCGCTTAGCCCCAACAGCGCCCCGTTGCGCAACGAGTGGGCGCTGACCTACATGGACCTCGGCGATCTGGACGGCGCCGAGGACAAGTACACCGAGTCGCTGGCTATTGATGACGAGTATGCACAGACGTATCTCCTGGTCGGCGAGCTGCGCAAGGCTCGCGGAGACTGGCGCGGCGCGGTGGAGGCCTATACCCGCGCGACGGAGCTGGACGCCACGTCGTTGCAGGCCTGGGCGGCCCTCGGCGTCGCCTACTCCAACCTGGAGGAGTGGCAGAACGCCATCCACGCCTACCAGAGGGGCCTGGAGGTGAACTACAAGGTGCCCCCGCTGTGGGGCTACCTCGGGGATGCCTACTCGCGCCTAGGAGACGCCGAGGCGGCGGTAGACGCGTACCAGCGGGCCGTGGCGCTGGATGACGGGTTTGTGGCGGCCTGGCGCGCCCTGGCGGACCATCTCGTCCATCTGCAGCGCTGGGCCGACGCCGAGCAGGCGTTGACGAAACTTCTCAACCTGAGCCCAGATGACTATACTGCCCACCGTGCGCTGGCCCAGCTGTACCTTGGCACCGGGCGCCCGGCGGAGGCGCTGCCTCACGCCGAGCGCGCCCTGGGGTTGGCCCCGGAGGCGGAGCGGGCGGCGCTCCAGGCGCTCCTGGCCGAAGCAAGCAATGCAGCCGGAAAGGACACCCCCCATCCATGACGCAATACGCCCTGGTGCTGATTACGGCGTTCGTCGGGGCCATTTCGGCCACGCCCGTGGCGCGACGGCTGGCCGTGCGGTTGGGCGTCGTGGACCAGCCG
>JAAZBY010000332.1 GCA_012513595.1 Chloroflexota bacterium | reverse complement strand
TTCGGCGGCGGTGTGCATGATGCGGTCGTGCACGCGCGCCTTGACGGTGGCCTCGGCCAGGATATCGATGCCGCGGCGCTTTTCCACCAGCACCAAAAAGTCGAGCACCTCAAAGGGCGGCGCGTACCCCGGGCGGCCGCGGCGCACCAGAAGCTCGAAGGAGCCGTCGGCGCCCTCGAACTGAAAGCCCTCGCTCTCCATCTCTTTTAGAAGGACGGTCAGCGCCGACACCTCCTCCTCGCTCAGGTCAGCGAGGCCCAGCTCCTGCAGTTTGGAGGCGATGTTGCCGCGCCCGGCGAGCTCCGAGACGAGCACGCGCGTCCGGTTGCCCACCTGGGCGGGGTCAACGTGCTGGTACGACGCAGCCAGCTTGCGCAGCGCGTTCACGTGCAGGCCGGCCTTGTGGGCAAAGGCGCTGCGCCCTACGTAGGGCGCGGTGTCGTCGGGGCGCAGGTTGGCCACCTCGGCGACGAAGCGCGAGACCTCCGTGAGGTGGGCGAGGCGGTCGTCGGCCAGCGGCTGGTAGCCCATCTTGAGCTGCAGGTTGGCGATGACGGTGCAGAGGTTGGCGTTGCCGCAGCGCTCGCCATAGCCGTTGATGGTGCCCTGGACGTGGCGCGCGCCGGCCTCCACGGCCATCAGGGTGTTGGCCTCGGCCATGCCGTTGTCGTTGTGCGTGTGGATCCCCAACGTCACGCCGCGCACGGCCTCACCCACCGCGCGGACGATGCCCCCCACCTCGAAGGGCAGCAGCCCGCCGTTCGTATCGCAGAGGACCACGCAGTCGGCGCCCGGTTCCGCCGCCACCCGGCAGGTGGCCAGGGCATAGGCGGCGTCGAGGTGGAACCCGTCGAAAAAGTGCTCGGCATCGTATACCACCTCGAGGCCGGCCTCTTTCAGGTGGCACACGGTGTCGCGGATCATGGACAGGTTCTCTTCCAGCGTGGTGCGCAGCACCTCGCGGACGTGCAGGGCCGAGGCCTTGCCGACCACCACGGCCACCGGCACCGCCGCCTCGACCAGGGCGCGGACGTTGGCGTCCTCGGCCACGGGCGTGCCCGCTCGCCGGGTGCTGCCAAAGGCGGCCAGGCGCGAGGCCCGCAGGTCCAGCGTGCGGGCCTGTTGAAAGAACTCCTGGTCCTTCGGGTTGGAGCCGGGCCAGCCCCCCTCGATGTAGGCGACGCCAAGCTCCGCCAGGCGCTGGGTGATGCGCAACTTGTCTGCCACCGAGAAGGAAATGCCCTCCCGCTGAGAGCCGTCGCGAAGCGTGGTATCGAGCACTGCAATCTGCTGCATAGTAGGGTCCCGTCCGATTCGTAGGGTGCGGTCTGCGAGCCAGCGAGGGCGGCCCGCCCGCCGCGTGGCGGGCGGGCCATGCCCCGTTACTTGGCGTGCAACCAGGACATCATGCCGCGCAGCTGGCGCCCGACCCTCTCGACGAGGGTATTGCGCTCCCGCTCGCGCATGGAGTTGAAGGAGGGCCGGCCGGCCTGGTTCTCCAGGATCCAGTTGCGGGCGTAGGTGCCATCCTGGATCTCGGTCAGCATGCGCTTCATCTCGGCCTTGGTGGCCTCGGTGATGATGCGGGGGCCGCCGGTATAGTCGCCGTGCTCGGCCGTGTCTGACACAGAGTAGCGCATGTACGAGAACCCGCCCTGGTAGATCAGGTCTACGATGAGCTTCAGCTCGTTGACGCACTCAAAGTAGGCGATCTCGGGCTGGTAGCCGGCCTCGACGAGGGTGTCGAACCCGGCCTTCATCAGCGCCGTCACGCCGCCGCACAGCACGGCCTGCTCGCCAAAGAGGTCCGTCTCGGTCTCCTCGGCAAAGGTGGTCTCGATGACGCCGGCGCGGGTGCAGCCGATCCCCTTGGCGTAGGCCAGGCCGATCTCCTTGGCCTGGCCGCTGGCGTTGCGGTAAATGGCCAGCAGGCCGGGTACGCCCTGCCCCTCGGGAAAGATCTCGCGGACGCGGTGCCCCGGCGCCTTGGGCGCCACCATGAGCACGTCAATGTCCTCGGGCGGCACGATCTGCGAGTAGCGGATGGCAAAGCCGTGGGCGAACATGAGCGCCTTGCCCGGCTTGAGTTGCGGCGCGATCGCGTCGCGGTAGAGTTGCGGCTGTACGGTATCGGGGGCCAGGACCATGATCAGGTCCGCCTCGGCGGCGGCCTGCTCGGTGGTCATGACCTTCAGCCCGGCCTCCTCGGCCACCTTCCAGGAGCGGCTGCCCTGGTAGAGGCCCACCCGCACGTCGCAGCAGGAATCCTTCAGGTTGAGGGCATGGGCGTGGCCCTGGCTGCCATAGCCGATGATGGCGATCTTTTTGCCCTGCAGGAGGCCGAGATCCGCATCCTTGTCGTAG
>JAAZBY010000331.1 GCA_012513595.1 Chloroflexota bacterium | reverse complement strand
CTGGCCCCCCGACAGGGTGACGCCCCGCTCCCCGATCTCCGTGTCGTAGCCCTGGGGGAGCTCCTGGATGAACTCGTGGGCCTGCGCTTGGCGGGCGGCGGCCTCGATCTCCTCACGGCTGGCCTGCTGGGCCACGCCAAAGGCGATGTTCTCAGCCAGAGAGCGGGAGAAGAGAAAGACGTCCTGCTCGATCGCCGAGATCTGTGAACGTAGGCTGTCAAGGTTCCACTCACGGACGTCGACACCGTCCACCAGCACGCGGCCAGCCGTCACGTCGTAGGTGCGGCCGATCAGGCGCGTGAGGGAGGACTTGCCGGAGCCCGTCCCGCCGACGATGGCGATCGTCTCTCCGGGCTGCACGTCAAAGCTGAGGTTGCAGAGCACCGGTGCCTCGGCCGAGTAGCCAAAGGTGACGTCCTCAAAGGTCACGCGCCCCTCGATCGCCCTGCTCACGCCGGTCACGTTCTCATCGAGCTCCGTCGTGGCGTTGAGGACGTCGAGAATGCGCCCGGCGGAGGCGATGCCCATCTGTACCTGGCTGAAGGAAAAGATGGAGAAGAAGGTCGGCATGCGCAGGAGACCCACCAGGCCCACGTAGGCCACCACGTTGCCCAGATCAAAGCCGTCGCCGCGCAGGTAGACGAGCAACCCGTGCGCCAGCGCCGCGGCATAGGTGGCGCTGTAGACCAGGAAGGGCAGGTAGCGTGCCTGGATGCCCACCTGCCGGATGAACAGGTCGCGATAGGACCTGGCATTGGCCGCAAACTTGCCCTGCTCCTGCTCTTCCTGGGTGTTGGCCTTGATCACCTCGATGCCCGAAATCGACTCGGCCAGGTCCGCGTTCATGACGCCGAACTGATGCCGCATGGCGTCGAGCACGGGGCTTAGCTGGCGCATGTAGCGCCGCAGGGTGAAGAACAGGCCGACCACGAAGAGCGCCGGCACGAGCAAGAGCTCGGCGCGGAGTGACGCGATGGTAATGATGGGCACCACGATGGACATGAGCGAGTCAAAGATCAGGTTGAGGCCCGGGTTGACCATCATGTTGATCTGCCGGACGTCGTTGGTGGCCCGGGCCATCAGGTCCCCCACGCGGTGGCGGTCATGGAAGGCCAGGCTTTTGCCCAACAGGCTACGGTAGAGCTCCTCACGGCAATCGCGCTCCAGCAGCTGGGCCAAGAACTCGACGGAGGTGTTGCGGGCCAGTTGGAACAGCGCCTGCCCCAGCCCGTTGGCGGCGATGGCGGCCACGATCCCCAGCAGGGCGCGCACCTGAGGGTCGGAGCCCTGTATCCAGCGGAACGCGCTGCCCACCAGCAGGCGGGAGTAGCTGGATAGGCCGTTGCCGGCGATGCTCGTTACCACCAGGGCCAGCGGCAGGTAGGGGTAGCGGGCGATGTGTGCCGCGATCCAGCGCAGCGGCCCACGCCGGTCGTAGTGGTGGGCGTCGGCTACGGTGAACTCTTGCTTGGGCGGCGCGGTGCGCGCTGCCAGCGTCTCGGCTCCCAATCGTCTCGCTCCCTGGTTCGGTGGTGGCTGCCGGTTGCGGCCGTGCACGTCATTATACCCGTCGCGGCGCCTTCCGTGAAGCACCTGGGGTACACCTGGCTGCGGTGTCGCCACGCGCAGCAAGGCGGCAGGCCGGCGGAGGTTTGTCCCCCCTTGGGGGCGGCCCTATAATGCCGGGTGCACACGGTAGAGAAACAGAGGTGAGCTTGGCCATCGCACAGGTGAATGCTCCGGTCATCCTGATCGGCACGGACGGCAAGAGGTTCCTGCTCGGCCTGCGGCCCGGGCAACAGTTCCACACTCACCGCGGCATCATCGAGCACGATGCCCTCATCGGCCAACCCCTCGGCCGGCAGATTCACACCCACCTGGGCCATCCCTTTGTGGTGCTCCAACCGTCTCTATACGACCTGCTGATGGACGTCAAGAGGGCCTCGCAGATCATCTATCCCAAGGACATCGGGATGATCCTGCTCAAGCTGAACGTGGGGCCCGGCCAGTGCATCGTCGAGGCCGGCACGGGCAGCGGCGCGCTCACTCTGGCGCTGGCCCACGCCTCCCAGCCCGATGGCGTCGTCTACTCGTACGACTCGCGAGACGACATGCTGCGCGTGGCCGAGGGCAACCTCGAACGCGTCGGCCTGCTCGAGCGGGTGCGGCTGACCCAGCGGGACATCTCCGAGGGGTTCACCGTGCAGGGCGCCGACAGCCTGTTCCTGGACGTCCGCGAGCCGTGGGACTATTTGCCCCAGGTGTGCGAAGCCCTGGCGGACGGCGGCTTTTTCGGGGCGCTGGTGCCCACCACCAACCAGGTCGTGGACCTCCTGGAGAGGCTCAGCAAACACCCCTTCTCCTCGGTTGAGGTGATGGAGATCCTGGTGCGCTACTACAAGCCGGTGCCGGGCAGGCTGCGGCCGCAGGATATGATGAACGCGCACACCGGCTACCTCATCTTTGGCCGCAAGATCGCGCCGCTCCTGACGGGAGAGGGGTTGCGCAAGCGGGGCAGGGGGCGGCGTGCGGCCCTGGAGTTGGCTGCACGACAGTCGCAAGCGGATGACGCAGAAGCGGAGGGCGAGGACCTGGCGCCCGACGAGGGCGGGATCGACGGCTCCGCCTGCCCCGGAGACGACGCCTCAGGAAACCTGTGACGGAAGCGTCAGACGCGGGTAAAGCGCGGATCGCGGGCCAGGGTGGAGCGCAGGCCCTCCGCCAGGTCCACCTGGGGTGCAAAGCCAAGGACCTGCTGCGCCCGGGTGATGTCGGCCACCAACCGTGAGACGCCGACCTTCTCGGTGCCGCTGTACAGGCGATAGGCGTCGAGCCCGCTGACTTGTTCGACGGTGTCGAGCAGGGTGTTGATGCTTACCTCGGTGCCGCTGCCCACGTTGATGATGGCGCGGTCCACCCCGTCGGCCTGGCCGGCGCGGATGAGCGCCTCCACGACGTCGTCGATATAGACA
Source organism: Chloroflexota bacterium (assembly GCA_012513595.1). The sequence continues at coordinate 2,229 of JAAZBY010000331.1, read as the reverse complement.
AAGTCGCGCGTCTGCTGACCCAGCCCGTAAACCACGGTCGAGCCCCCCGAGACGACCTGCTTCAGGAAGCGCGGGATGACGGGCGCGTGGGAGGGGGGCATCGGCTGCCCCGGGCCGTAGGCGTTAAAGATGCGCAGGATGACCGTCTCGAGCCCCCACAACCTGCCGATGGCCAGCACGTACTGCTCTGAGGCCGCCTTGCTGACAGCGTAGGGGGTCTGTGGGTCGAGCGGGGCTTCCTCGCGGATCGGCTGCTGGTGCTGCTCGCCATAGACGGCGCCCGACGAGGTGAACACCAGGCGCTTCACCTGGGCGTCACGCGCGGCGGTGAGCAGGCTGACGGTGCCGCCGACGTTGGTGTCGTTGTACTCGACGGGGTAGAGGACCGATTCGGGCACGCTGACGCGGGCGGCGAGGTGGTAGACGCAGTCGACCCCGCGCAAGAGCGACCAGAGTTTGGGGACGTCACGAATGTCACCGCCGGAAAAGACCACGCGCTCGTCCAGGCGCTGGCGATCCCCGGCGCTGAGGTCATCGACCACGCGCACGTGATGACCGGCGGCCGCCAGACGGTTGGCCAGCGCCGAGCCGATGAACCCGGCGCCCCCGGTGATGAGAACGTTCATGGATAGCAGTTCCTCTCGAAGCGGAGGGCGGTCCGAAGCGAGGCCATTATAGCGCGACCGGCGTCGGCCTGTCAATGAAACTCTGTCGCATAGAGACGATAAAACCGCCTCTCGACACAGTATACCAATAGATCACGAGCACCGTTCGCTCATACACGGTAAGAACATATATAACTCATTCGCCAATGGGGCCTGGCCGGTGAGCGGCCGCGGCTCGCCACACAGTGTTGGGGGCAGAGGATGACCTATCTCGAGCGCGTCGGCAACATCCACATCCACACGACCTACTCGGACGGCACCGGGACCCATGACGAGGTGGCGGTGGCCGCGGCCCAGGCCGGGCTCGACTTCCTGGTAGTGACGGACCATAACGCCTACGTGCCTGAGCAGGCCGGCTGGCGCTCGGGCGTGTTGGTGCTGGTGGGCGAAGAGGTACACAACCCGGCCCGCCCCGGCGTGAACCACCTGCTGGTGCTTTACGCCGGCGAAGACCTGGCCCCGCTGGCGGGCGACACGCAGGCGGTGGTCGACGCGGTGCGGGCCCGCGGCGGGCTGGCCTTTATCGCCCATCCCTTCGAGCGGCCCGGGCGCGTGGTCGCCGAGGGCGCCATCAACTGGGTGGACTGGCAGGTGCGGGGCTACACCGGCCTGGAGATCTGGAACTATATGTCCGAACTGAAGGGGCGGCTCTACGGGATGGCCTACGCCCTCGTCATGGCCTACCTCCCCCAGATCGGTATGCTCGGACCCTTTCCGGAGACGCTGCAAAAGTGGGATGCCCTGCTGGCCGACGGGCCCGTGTACGCCATCGGCGGGGCCGACGCGCATGCCGAGGAGTACTCCCTGGGCCCCTTGCGCAAGAGGGTCTTTGGCTACCGGCACCTGTTCGGGGCCGTGAACACCCATGTGCTGGTGAGCGGGGAGTGGACGGGGTCCCTGGCCGAGGACGGCGATCTGGTGTACGAGGCACTGGCGCGCGGCCGGGGCTTTGTGGCCTACGACGCCCTGGCGGACGCGCGCGGCTTCCGGTTTGAGGCGCTGGCCGAGGACAACGCCTGGCCGATGGGCAGCATCGTTCCCGCGCAGCCGGGGCTTAGGCTGCGGGCCACGGCGCCCGCCGAGGCGGAGCTGCGCCTGCTGCGCAACGGCCACGTCGTGGCCGAGGGGCGCGGCACAGTGCTCGAGTACGCCGACCCCGCCCCGGGGGCCTATCGCCTGGAGGCCTACCGCCGCTGGTACCTGCGCCGGCGCGGCTGGATCTTCTCCAACCCGATCCTGGTCAGGCCGGCCTGAGTGAGATGCGACGAGGCGCTTTCGCTGCCGCGTCAGGCTAGGCGCCGGCGAACAGATGTGCTACAATGATGGGCGTGGCGCGGTTACGGAGGTAGGGGCAAGCATGACCGAATTCCGGCTCATCTCGGACTTTCAGCCGACTGGAGACCAGCCGGAGGCGATCGCCTCGCTCATTGCGGGCATCGAGCAGGGGGATCGCTATCAGACGCTGTTGGGCGTGACCGGTTCGGGCAAGACCTATGTGATGGCCAAGGTCATCGAGGCGCTCGGCCGGCCGGCGCTGGTGCTGGCGCACAACAAGACGCTGGCG
>JAAZBY010000330.1 GCA_012513595.1 Chloroflexota bacterium | reverse complement strand
GTCGGCGTGGCCGGCGCCGCGGTCGGCGTGGCCGGCGCCGCGGTCGGCGTGGCCGGCGCCGCGGTCGGCGTGGCCGGCTCGGTCGCGGGGGGCGCGGGCGTCTCTGTGGGCGGGGCCGAGGTCGGCTCGGCAGCCGTCGGCGCGGCCGCCGGGGCGTCCAGCGTGGGCGCGGCTGTGCCGTCCGCCATGGCCACCGCCGCGGGGGAAGGGGTCTCGGCCGGGGACGTCGGCACGGCCGCCTGGCGCTGCGCGCGCCAGGCCTGCGCCAGCCGCGGGCCCCCCAACACCCCCAGCGCCGCGATCACCACCAGGGCCGCCGCCCCGGCCCAGGCCCACCGTGGCACGCGCCGGTGCGGCGGGCGTTGGGCCTCTTCCACCTTGGGGAAGGCCTTGCCCTCGGCCTCCTCGCCCTGCGCTTCCTCCGCAGCCACCACCAGCCGCTGGGCAAACTCGCGCATGGCCCGCGCTAGCGCCGTGTAGCGCCTGTCAACGACCAGCGGCACCCCGCGGTTGACGCTCGACGTCACCGTGGGCTGGTCGTCCGGTATCTGGTAGGCCACCTCAATCCCCAGGCGCCCCTGGATGTCGGTCAGTGGCATCCCACCGATCAGGGTGGCCCGGTTCACCACCACCAGGATGCGCCGCCGCGGCACGCCGTGGGCCAGCATCCGCTCAAGCACCCGGCGCGTGTTGCGCAGGCCAATCATCTCCGGCAGGACGTTCAGGACGACGCGATCCGCCTCCGCCAGGAAGGAGAAGGCCGTCTCGTCAAGCGGCAGGCCCAGGTCCACGACCACCCACTCCGCCATGCGCCGCAGCACCGAGAAAAGCAGCTGGACCTGCGCGGGGTTGATCAGCGGGGCGCCGCGCGTCGGCGGGGGCGCCAAGAGCGCCTTGACCCCGGTAGAGTGCTCCACCAGCACCGCGTCGACCAGCGCCTCATCGAGGCCGGCCATGCGCGGCAGCAGGTCGCCCAGGTCGTGCATGTGCTTGAGGTTGAGGGCCACGTCGATGGCCGGCGCGGCCCAGTCGGCGTCGACGATGATGGCCCGCTCCGCCGTGACGCCGCGCAGCGACAGCGCCGTGTTCACCGCCAGGGTGGTGCGGCCGGTGCCGCCCTTGGGCGCGCAAAAGACGATCACCTGCCCCTCGCGGCGGGGGCCGGCCTCCTCGGCGGCGACCGCGTGGGCCTTGGGCGCCGCACGCAGCGCCTCCGTCAAAGAGCGGTTCAGCTCCTCGGGGTCGATCGGCTGCATCAGAAAGCCGCGCGCGCCGGCCAGCACGGCATGGCGCGCCAGCGCCATCCCGTCCCAGGGAACCAGGACGAGCACCGCCACCTCGGGCAGGCTCTGGGCCAGCCGCCGGACGAGCGAGACCGTCGCCTCGGCCCCCAGGTCGGCATAGGCCAGCACCACGTCCACCTGCAGATCCTCGGCGCGGTTCAGGGCCAGGCTATCCTGCGAGACCCAATGGACCTGGGCGTTGGCGTAGCGCCCGGAAAGGGCGGCCCGGATCTCTTCCGGGGCCTCCTCCCGCGGGCAAACCACAAGGATGCGCGGTGCCGCTGTCATGCCTGGCATGCCTAACTCCCCACTCTGGCTCAAGGATGGGTGTGGAAGAACAGCCGCCCCGCCGGGGCGCCTCGCGAGGCCTCGCGCAGCGCGCTCCGCGGATCTGGGCGCGAACAACGGGTGTCTACACCTGCCGGTCGAGGCGAGGGCCTGTCGTTTCGCCGGCGCGTCGCGCTGCGGCGGCAGGCAGTACGGCTATTATAGCGCTCCAGCGCGATCTGGCAATGGCCCGCCGGCCTGCGCCCCAAGATTCCAGGTACTGGCCGGCGGCGTAGAACCAGAGCTGGCACGGCCCCGGGCTGCGATCGGGACCGAAGGCCACGCGTTGCCTGGGAAGAGAAGAGGAGGAGGAGGAGGACAGGATTTGCAGGGTATTAGGATTGCTGTAAAGACAGGTGTTTTCAAGGAGAGCCCATCCATATTGCCTATCCCATAGACCCTGCCAATCCCGTCGCTTCCCCTGCAGGCTCTTCAGGCCATCCCAGATCCGCGCCGATGCCCCCACTCGCACCCGCAGGCCGTATGAGGCCCTTGGAAGAGGAAGAGGACAGGATTAACAGGATTTACAGGATTCTAGGATTGCTATAAAGAAAGGTATTCTGTGAGGAAGGGATTAACCATATCTACAATCCTGTGAATCCGGTCAATCCTGTCAATCCTATCCTCCTGTCCTCCTCCCCAATCCTGTTTCTCCCGTGGGCTCTCCCTGCAGTCCGCGGTACAAGCCGCCGACGGGAGGCCCCAAGTGGCGCGCCCGCCGGCGTTGGACTATACTCTCGCGAACTACCCCCTGAAAGGATGTGTCGTGAAGAGAGTCTGGAACCGGGAAGCCGCGGCCACCTGGAGCCGCGAGTTGCTGCTCCTTGCCGCGGCGATCTTTGTGCTCCGCTTCGGCGAGGGGCTGGTGGGTGGCGCGCGGGCCAACTTTTTCGTCGACACGCTCAGCCTCGACGGCGGGCAGGTGCTCTGGCTCGAGGGGGTCCGCGAGGTCCCCGGCCTCCTCCTCATGGTCATCGCCGCGTTCCTCACCCAGGTGCCCCTGGCGCGGCGCGGCGGCCTGGCCGTGGCCCTCATGGGCATCGGCTTTATCACCCACGCCCTGGTGCAGTCCTACTCGGCCCTCTTGGTCGTCTCGGTCGTCGCCAGCCTCGGCAACCACATCTGGATGCCCATCAGCCCGGCGCTGGGCCTCTCCTTGGCCACCAAAGAGACCTCCGGCCGGGTGCTCGGCAACCTGGGCTCGGTGGGGGCGCTGGCCTCCATCGTCGGCATGGGCGCCCTGGCGCTCATCTCGCGCTTCGCCACAGGCTTTCCGCTGCGCATCTACTTTGTCGTCGGCGGCGTGCTCATGCTGGCCGCCGCAGGGGTCATCCTGCTCCTGCCGGCCTCGGTCGGCGCTACCGAGCGCAAGCAACCGCGCATGCTCCTCAAAGGGCGCTACTGGCTCTTTTACGTGCTGACCCTGTTTGACGGCGCCCGCAAGCAGGTGCTCTATAGCTTTGGCACCCTGGTCCTGGTGCAGTACTTTGGTTACGAGGTCTGGCAGATCAGCCTGATCCTGCTGGCCAGTGCCGCCGTCAACCTGGTCTTCTCACCGGCGCTGGGGGCCGCGGTGGACCGCTACGGCGAGCGGGCCACCCTCTCCCTCTCTTACGTGGGGATCGCCCTCTGCTGCGCCGCCTTTGCCGTGCTGCGGAACCCGCTGCTCCTCGCCGTGCTGGTAGTGCTCATCAAGCTGCTGCAGGTACTGGGCATGGGCCTGAACACTTATGTCAACCGCATGGCGCCTGACGAGGAGCTCACCCCCACCCTGACGGCCGGCATCAGCATCAACCACGTCTCCTCGGTGGTCGCGCCGCTGGTGGCCGGCGCGGTGATGCCGATCATCGGCTACCAGGGCGTCTTCCTGGCCACTGCCGTGCTGATCGCCCTCTCGGTGCCCTTTGCCGCGGCCCTGCGCGTCGAGCCGCTGCCGGCGCCGGCCGTCGAGCTCCGCCCGAGCGCTGCCGCCGACTGATGCGCCTTCCCCGTCCGTCCTCCGGCCCGGCGCAGACGTGTCCGCCGGGCCGGGGCCTTTTCGCGAGGTAGCGTTGCGATGCTGGATCCGCTCATCATCGTCATCACCGGCCCACCGGCCAGCGGCAAGTCTTCCGTGGCGCGGCGCGTCACGGCGCGCTTTGCCCTGCCCTGGGTCAGCAAGGATGGCATCAAAGAGACCCTCTACGACTCCCTCGGCTACCACAACCGCCGCGCCTCGGGCCGGCTGAGCACCGCCACCCAGGACCTCCTCTTCCACTTTGCCGATGTGCTCTTGGCCGCCCGCCAGCCCTTCGTGCTGGAGAGCAACTTTCGCCCCCGGCGCGACGCGGAGGCCTTCCGCCGCCTGGCCTCGCGGCACCCGTACCGCGCCCTCCAGGTGCACTGTGACGCCCCCGCCCCCGTCCTGGTGCGCCGCTTCCTGAACCGCTGGGAGGCCGGCCGCCGCCACCCCGGCCACGCCGACGACCTCACCGCCCAGGATATCGCCCACGACATCCGCACCGGCGAGTTCGCCCCGCTAGACCTCCCCGGCCAGACGGTCCACCTCGACACCGGCGACTTTGAGGGCATCGACTTTCCCGCCCTGTACGCCGCGATCGGCGCAGCCCTGGCCGAGGGCACTGAGGAACCGCTGGCGCCGCCGGCGCGTTGACAGGGCCGCCCCCGTCACGTACAATCGCCGCCATCACAGGCAGGGCATGCCGGCCACAACCGCTGACGACCTCGGCGAGGAGGATGAACATGAGCTACTTTTTCTCTGTGCGCGGATGGCTGGAGATCTCCTGGCCCGACCTAGAGATTGAGGGCGTCGACGAATCCCCCGCCGAGCACGCCGACAAGGTCACCCAGATCCGCGACCTGTTGACGACGCGCCTCACCCCGGAGGAGATCCTGGCGCCCGATACGCCCCCCGCCGAGCGCTGCCGGGCCGGCTGGGGCTTCCCCCAGTCTGACCTGGACGGTACCGAGTACGTCTTCTTTGCCGGGGACGTCGAGGAGCCGGCCGCGGTGCTTGCCCAGGTGCGCGAGGTGCTGGCCATCGATCCCTTTGCCGACGGCTTTTTTACCGTCGAGGGCGAAGATGGTGAGGAGTACCGCCAGTGGCTGGTGATGGGGGGCAAGATCTACGTCCGCCAGGTGCTCTTTCCGGATTTCGAGGCCGAGGAACCCCCCGAAGGCTTCCGCCCCCTCTTTGACTGAGCGGGCCGCGCGCACCAAAAGACAGCCCTCGCGGGGCCGAGTCTCCCCGCGAGGGCTGTCTGTCTGCATACGGGCCAAGCGCGCTCAGGCCTGGGGCTCTGCTCGCGCCTGCTCGGCCTCAAAGGCCTTTTCGGACAGGAAGCGCTCCGCCTCGATGGCGGCGGCCGCCCCGGCCCCCGCGGCGATCACCGTCTGCCGAAAGTTGGGGTCCTGTACGTCGCCGGCGGCATAGACGCCCGGCACGCTGGTGCGCTGGCGCTTGTCGGTGACGATATAGCCCTCTGGCGTCAGCTCAACCTGGCCGCGGAACATGGCGCTGTTGGGCACAAACCCGACGTAGACAAAGATCCCATCGGCCTCCAGGACGCTCTCTGCCCCGCTCTTGACGTTGCGCAGCCGCGCCCCCGTGACGCCCTCATCCCCCAACACCTCGGTCACGACGCTGTCCCACACGTAGCGGATCTTGGGGTTGGCCAAGGCGCGCTGCTGCAGCAGGGCATTGGCGCGCAAAGAGTCGCGCCGGTGGACGATGACGACCTCGCGGGCAAAGCGCGTCAGGTAGATGCCCTCGTCGATGGCGCTGTCTCCCCCGCCCACCACGATGACGGTCTTGTCCTTGTAAAAGTAGCCGTCACAGGTGGCGCAGAACGACACGCCCCGCCCGATGAACTTGGCCTCTCCCGGCACCTCCAGGCGCCGCGCCCGCGCGCCGGTGCAGATGATCACGGCCTTGGCGCGGTACTCGGTGGCGTGCGTCCGGATGCGGAAGGGGTACTGGCCCAGGTCGACCTCGGTGGCCTCCTCGTAGCCCAGCTCGGCGCCAAAGCGCGTCGCTTGGCGGGCCATCTGCTCGGCCAGCGCCATCCCGCCGATCCCCTCGGGAAAGCCGGGATAGTTCTCCATCTCGGCCGTCGAGGCCGCCTGCCCCCCGAGCGCCTGGCCGATCAGGGCCAGCGGCGCCAGCTGGGCCCTCCCGGCATAGAGCGCCGCCGTCAACCCGGCCGGGCCTCCCCCGATGATGATCAGGGGGCGTTCGATCACCTCGGGCTCGCGCCCCTTGCGCAGCCCCGCCAGGTTGAGCGATAGCGACATGCCACTCATCCCCACTCCTCTCGCAGCAATCGTCAATACCCCGCCAGGGTATACGCGTCCGTCTAGCGATTCTAGCACGCCGCCAGCAGGCCTGTCAACCTGCGTCGGTAGCCTCCGATTCGCGTAGCTCCCGAATGTGGAGCTTGGCGGCCATAGGAAGACAGGAAGGACAGGATTAACAGGATTTACAGGATTATAAGAACTGAGAAAAAGCACATCCAGTCATGATGCACTGAGTACCATCTTCACAATACTGTCAATCCTGTCAGTCTCATCGATCCTGTGAGACCGCCCAGGCGCCCGGCGGCC
>JAAZBY010000329.1 GCA_012513595.1 Chloroflexota bacterium | reverse complement strand
CGTGCGCCTCGTTTTCATGCCTGCCGGTGTGCGGCCCGGCGCACATGACGACTCCACATCGGCCCGCCGCCCGCCACGCTTTCATCCCTGCCAATGTGCGGCCCGGCGCACATGCCGCACTCCACGCCGGCCACCCCTGCCGCCCCCTAGGCGGCAGGGCGGCGGAGCGCCTTGACCCCCTCCAGAATCACAAAGAGCAGCACGGCCAGGCCTACGGTGACGCCCAGCTCCTCAACCGTCAGCGCCTGGGTGCCGAACACCCCCTGCAGGAAGGGCACGTACACCACCGCCATCTGCAGGACGACCGTCAGCAGCACCGCGCCAATCAGCGCCGGGTTGCTTAAGAAACCGATGCGGAACACCGAGCGCTCCTCCGAGCGCACCGAGAGCGCGTTCGACATCTGCACCAGCCCCAGCGTGGTGAACACCATCGTCTGCCAGGCCGGCGTGCGCAGCACCTGCAGCCCCACCACCTGTGCGGCGAAGGCCAGCCCGCCCAGCACCACGCCCACCCACAGGATGTAGACGCCCAACCCGCGGGCCAGCACCGACTCGTTGGGCCGGTGCGGCGGGCGACGCATCACGTCGGGGGCGGAGGGCTCCAGCCCCAGCGCCAACGCCGGCAGCCCATCGGTGACCAGGTTGATCCACAGGAGCTGCACCGCCGTCAGCGGCACCGGCAGGTCCATAAGCGGCGCCAGCATCATCAGCAGGATCTCACCGATGTTGCAGGAGATGATATAGCGCACGAACTTGCGGATGTTGTCATAGATGGTGCGCCCTTCCTCGACGGCGTTGACGATGGTGCTAAAGTTGTCGTCGAGCAGGATCATGTCCGACGCCTCTTTGGAGACGTCGGTCCCCGTGACGCCCATGGCCACGCCGATGTCGGCGCGCTTGAGGGCCGGCGCGTCGTTCACGCCGTCACCCGTCATCGCCACGATGTGCCCCTTGGCCTTGAGCGCCTCGACGATCTTGACCTTGTGCTCCGGGCTGACGCGGGCGTACACGCCGACCCCCTCGACGATCTCTTCCAGCTCCTCGACCGACATCCGGGCCAGCTCGGCGCCGGTGACGACGCGGGGCGCCTGCTCCGCCTCGGTCACGATGCCCAGGGTGCGGGCGATGTGCAGCGCCGTCAGGGGGTGGTCCCCGGTGATCATCACCGGGCGGATGCCGGCGGTGCGGCATTCGGCGACGGCCTGGCCGGCCTCTTCGCGGGGCGGGTCGATCATGCCCGTCATGCCGACAAAGACCAGCTCGCGCTCGAGGGCCTCCTCCGACGGTCCGTCGGGCAGGCTGTCGAGCGGGCGCATGGCCACGCCGAGGACGCGCATGCCGTCATCGGCCAGGTGGTTGTTGGCCGTCTGGATGCGCTGCAGCCACTCGGCGCTCAGCGGCTCGATGGCGCCGTCGTTCCAGACGCGGTCACACACGGGGAGCATCTCATCCACCGAGCCCTTGGTAAAGGCCACCCAGGGCGCGCCGGCCAGGTCGCGGAGAAAGCCCACCACCTCCCCGCCGGGGTCGGCCGCCCCGGGCAGACGGTGCACCGTGGTCATGCGTTTGCGCTCGGAGGTAAAGGGCGCCTCGGCCACGCGCGGCAGGGCCTCATCGAGGTCGGCCTTCCAAAGGCCAAAGCGCGCCGCGGCCACCACCAGGGCGCCCTCGGTGGGGTCGCCGACGGCGACGAACTCGCGAGAGCCGGCCTTGTCTCGCTGGAGGGTGGCGTCGTTGGCCAGCGCGGCCCCGGCCAGCAGCAGGCCAAAGTCGCGGTCGAGCGCGGGGGCGCCCTCCTCGGCGCCAGCGTCCTCCTCGCGCAGGAGCGAGGGCTGCGCCTGGCGCAGGTATTCGCTCATGGTCAGCGAGTCACCGGCCACGTCCAGCATGGTCACGGTCATGCGGTTCTCAGTAAGGGTGCCGGTCTTGTCCGAGCAGATCGTGGTGACGGAGCCGAGCGTCTCGACGGCGGGCAGCCGGCGGATGAGCGCCCGGCGGCGCACCATGCGCTGCGCCCCCAGGGCCAGCGAGATGGTCACCACGGCGGGCAGCCCCTCGGGGACGGCCGCCACCGCCAGGCTGACGGCCACCAGGAACATCTCCTCGAGCGGCTCGCCGGCCAGGACGACGCCCTCGACAAAGACGATGCCCACGATGACCAGGGCGATGATGGCCAGCCACTTGCCCAGCTCGGCCATGCGGCCCTGCAGGGGGGTGCGCTCTTCCGACACGGTCTGCAGCATGGTGGCGATGTGGCCCAGCTCGGTGTTCATGCCCGTCCCGGTGACCACGGCCAGCCCGCGGCCGTAGGTGACGGTGGTGCCCATGTAGGCCATGTTGCGGCGGTCTCCGAGGGCGATGCCGTCGCCGGCGATGGTGCCGCGGACCTTTTCGACGGGGACCGACTCACCGGTGAGGGCGGCCTCTTCGATGCGCAGGTTGGCGGATTCGAGCAGGCGCCCATCGGCGGGCACGCGCATGCCGGCGT
>JAAZBY010000032.1 GCA_012513595.1 Chloroflexota bacterium | reverse complement strand
GCCGCTGTCCGTCTGTGCATGACTTGCCCTCCTTGGCTTGGGCATGGGTGGGGGCGGCGCGGACGCTCCGGCCGGCCCGGCAAAACAGGCCGCGATTATGGCATCGGATGGCTGGCAAGTCAACGGGGTGGGGCCAGCGCCGCTAGCGGCCCGGGCCGCCCGAGGGGTCCCCAGTCCGCATCCCCAGCAGCAGGTGGATGGCCAGCGCCATCACCCAGAGGAGGTAGCTATAGGCCATGGTGCGCTCCTGCGCGCCGATCAGCGCCGCCGCATCTCCGGCGGGAGGCGCCGCCGCGAAGCGCAGGGCCGCCAGCAGCACGTAGGCGGCCGGTATGGCGATGGACACGCCGCGCAGCCAGCCGCGGAAGGCCACCGCCCCGACGGGCCGGGTGCCAGAGGGCGACGGGGCGGAAGGGCGCCCGACGTGGGCGGCGGAGCAAGCCGCGCGCCGCCCAGGTCTGCGCAGGCCCCACGCGGCGCAGGGCTATCCGGCCCGCGCGAGGTCTAGCGCCAGAAGGCGCGCCAGGACCTCTTCATCGCTCAGGTCGGCCGGCCAGCCGTAGGCGGCCAAGACCGCCTCGTCCAGCCTCTGGTGGGCCATCTGCAGCCACGTGGGCCGCGCGTTGTACAGCTTGGTGAGCGTGCGCCGGCGGAGCTCCTGGGGGCTGGCGCCGGGCGGGTTCAGCCAGGCGTCCCGCTGGGCCACCAGGCGGCGGGCCGCCTCGGCGATGGCCGCGGCGCGCGGGTCGCCGGCCGGCTCCTGCCTGGGCGGCCAGGGGAAGGGGTACGTCTCAAAGGTGGTGGTGGGGGTGTAGCGCGGCCGGCTCTCCAACTGCGTCCCCTGGCGGAGGGCCCACAGGCGGTGGGGCCGGGCGTGCAGGACGCCTAAAAAGTAGTCGTCCTCGCGGGCGATGGCGATCAGCGCCGAGTCGGGGAGTACGTCAGGAGGCAGAAACGCGAAGAGCCGATGCTTACTAACCTCGGCGTTACGATGTAGCGAGATAGCGGCGCCAGAACCTGCCTCATCCCAGGGCGTGCCTCCGCGTGTATCCACCACTGTTCCCGGTACAGCGCCCGTTTGTTCTTGGCCCGCTGTGGCTGCACGTGCAGGCGGACGTACTCATACGGGCGCTCGTAGCCGGCCGCCTCTTCCTCGCTCATCTCCACGCCAAAGTCGATGATCCACATGCCCCGCCGCCGGCCGGTGATGTCGGCCCCGTTCACCCAGGGGACGATGACGTCGCTGTTGGGCCGGCCGTTCGGGTTGCCCACCGCCGCCAACATCACCTCGGCGGTGGCGCCGTCAATGTCGAAAGCGCCGCCCTTGGTGTCGCCCATGAAGGCCAGGCCGGCGTTCTCCGGCAGGCGCTGCGCCACGGTCAGATCGTCCGACGTGGTCAGGTCGGAGTTGATGTGGCTCACCGGCAGCCCGTCAAGCCAGGATCCCTCCTGTGCGCCGCCGTCAAACCCCACCATGGAGACGTGGACGTTGGCGCCGTCCAGGACCCAGGGCCTATCTGCCCAGGCCCAGTAGATGCGGCCCGAACCCTGGATGCTCTCCAGCACCTGGCGGTTGGCCCCGCCGCGGATACCCTGCGTAGCCAGGAGCCCCGCGCGCTGAGCCCGCCCGGCCGCGATCTGGGCCCGCGCCTTCTCGAACCAGTAGCAGACATAGTCCGCCTCACGCGGCACGCGGCCGTCGTAGACGGCAAAGAGGTCATCCACATACTCGTCACCCAGGTTGGCCCGCAGCAGCTTGCCGCCGATGAAGGGCGGGTTGCCGATGATCACGTCGGCGCTGGGCCATGCGGGCTCCGCCGGGGGCCCCCGGGCCTCGCGGGCCAACACCGCGTCCATCAGGCGCACGGTCTCCAGCGCCCTCAGGATCGGCTCTTTGCCCAGACCGTAGCCATTCTCGCGCAGCCACTGCAGGTAGCCGATCCACACGGTAGTCTGCGCTAGGGCGTGGGCGTAAGGGTTCACCTCCAGGCCGTG
>JAAZBY010000328.1 GCA_012513595.1 Chloroflexota bacterium | reverse complement strand
TTCATGACCCAGGGGATCACCGACCCCAAGGCGTACTATTACCGGCGCGTCTTTACCGACGGCGTCCGCGCCGTCGAGGCGGCGCGCAGCCATCCGGCGGTGGATCCGGAGCGGATCGCCCTGACCGGCGGTTCCCAGGGCGGCGGCATTACCATCGCCGTCAGCGGCCTCCTCCCCGATGTGCCGGTGGCCATGCCCGACGTGCCCTTTCTCTGCCACTACCGGCGGGCGGTTACGCTAGTGGATTCGTCGCCCTACTCCGAGATCACCGCCTACCTCCGCGCCCAGCGCGCCAACGAGGAGCAGGTCTTTCGCACCCTGTCCTATTTCGATGGGGTGAACCTCGCCGCGCGCTCCCGCGCCCGGGCGCTGTACTCCACGGCCCTCATGGACCAGACCTGCCCGCCTTCCACCGTCTTTGCCGCCTACAACCACCACGGTGGACCCAAGGAGATCCGGGTCTGGCCGTACAACATGCACGACGGCGGCGGCTCGTTCCAGGTGCAGGAAAAGCTCCGCTTCCTGCAGGGCATCTGGCCTGTATAGCCGGTATAGGAGCAGGGATGACGCGTCAGGCGCCGCGCCGCGGCCGCACGAGCAACCTGTTCATCGGCCTGGCCATGCTGGGGCTGGGCATTCTGAACATCGTCCAGGGGAGCGTGCTCCTGGGGATCGGGTTCGCCGCCATCGGCCTGGCGGCCCTGGTCGGCAGCCCGGAGGCGCACGCGTGGCTCGGTGTGGACTATCGCCAGCGCTGGACGTTCCTGCGCATCGCTGCCCTGGCGCTCGTCGTCCTCTCGCTGGGGGCCTTTGTGGTCCTCGTCGTGCAGTTCCTGTCCTGACCCGAAAGGAGGCGCCATGCGCGAGGTTCGCTGGGGCATCATCGGCTGCGGGGCCGTCACCGAGGTGAAATCGGGGCCGGCCCTCCAAAAGGCAGAGGGCTCCCGGCTGGTGGCCGTGATGCGCCGCAACGCCGGCCTCGCCGAGGACTATGCCCGGCGCCACGGCGTGCCGCGCTGGTACGCCGATGCCGGCGCCCTCATCGCCGATCCCGAGGTGAACGCCGTCTACGTCGCCACGCCCCCCGCCTCTCACCGCGACTATACGCTCCAGGCCGCGGCGGCGGGCAAGCCCGTGTACGTGGAAAAGCCCATGGCGCGCACCCACGCCGAGTGCCTGGAGATGATCGCGGCCTGCCGGGAGGCCGGCGTGGGCCTCTACGTCGCCTACTACCGGCGTGCGCAGCCCCGCTTCCTCAAGGTCCGCGACCTTCTCGCCGCGGGCGCCATCGGCGAGCCCCGCACCGTGACGGCCACCCTCCACCAGCGGCCCCTGGCAGATGTCTCCCGCCCCGAGGAACTCCCCTGGCGGGTGCGGCCGGAGATCTCGGGCGGTGGGCTGTTCCTCGATGTCGGCTCCCACACCCTGGACCTCCTGGACTATCTCCTGGGGCCCATCGGTTGGGTGCAGGGAGAGGCGGCCAATCTCGGCGCCCAGTACGAGCCGGAGGACACGGTGGTCGGCGCCTGGCGACACGCCTCCGGTGTCCACGGCACGGGCTCCTGGTGCTTTGCCGCCGGCCTCTCCGCCGATCGCGTGGAGATCGCCGGCAGCGCCGGCCGCATCGCGTTCGCCTCCTTTGCCGACGTCCCCGTCGTCCTGGAGACGGCCGATGGCGTGGAGGAGCTCGCCATCCCCCAGCCGGAGCACGTTCAGCAGCCGCTGATCCAGGCCGTCGTCGATGACCTGCTGGGCCGCGGG
>JAAZBY010000327.1 GCA_012513595.1 Chloroflexota bacterium | reverse complement strand
TGGCCGAGGCGGACATCCGCTGGTCGCTCGACGTCACCAACGAGGGCTCCTACGCGCTGCTCGATGACATGTACGCCGACATGCTGCCCGCCTTCCGCTCGACGTGGTTCAACGTCGGCTGCGATGAGACCTGGGACCTGGGCAAGGGCCGCTCGGCAGAGCGGGCCGCCGTGCTCGGCCTGGGCCGCGTCTATCTGCAGCACATCCTGCGCCTGCGTGACCTGGCGGCGCGCTACGGCCGGCGCATCCAGATCTGGGGAGACATCCTGCTCCACTATCCGGAACTGGTGGCCGAACTGCCCGACGACGTCCTCCTCCTGGACTGGCACTATGAGGCCGCCGAGGATTATCCCTCGGTGCGCATCTTTGCCGAGAGCGGGAGGCCCTTCTGGGTGTGCCCGGGGACTTCGTCGTGGAACACGATCTTTCCGCGCATCGAGAACTCGAACGGCAACATCCGCACGCTGGCCCGGCTGGCGGCCGAGCAGGGCGGCCAGGGTTTGCTGAACACCGACTGGGGCGACCACGGCCATTACCAGCCGATCGGGCAGTCGTGGTATGGCTATCTGTACGCCGGTGAGCAGGCCTGGACGGGCGGCGCCACCCCCGATGCCGAGTTCGACCGCAGCCTGGGGCGCCTGTTCTTCGGCCCCACAGGGGAAAACGTCGTGGGGGCCATCCGCGCCCTGGGCCGCCTGAACACCCTGGAGGGGATGCCTCTCCGCAACGCCACCAACTCTGTCTATGCCCTGCTCGACGAGCCGCTGGTTGGCGAGGTGACGCCCCGCCTCCCCGCCGAAACCCTGGCCGAGATCGCGCGCGCCTCCGAAGGGGCGGAGGCAACCTTCCGCGGTGAGATGGCCTGTGCGCCCCACCCGGAGGACCTCGAGGACATGGCCTTCACGGCGCGGCTGCTGGCCTATGCGGCCCGCAAGACCGTGGCCATGCAGGGCCTGCGCGCCGGCCTGGTCGCGCTGGCGAACGGGCAGGCGGCCGCCGAAGAGGTGCTGCCGCCGGGGATCACCACGCTACGGGCGCTGGAGGCCGAACTGGTGGCACTCACCGAGCGCTTCCGCGAGGTGTGGTACGCCCGGGCGCGCCACTCGGAGATCGGCATCTCCCTCGGCCACCTGGAGGGCCTACGCGGGCGGTTGGCCTGCGCGGCCGAGTGGCTGGAGGAGCGCCTGGCGGCGGCGCGCGCCGGGGAAACCCCCGACTATGACCTGGCCGCCTACGCCGAGTGCGCCGACTATCTGGTCCTCGGGCAGCGCTTCTGGCGCCGCTGGCGAGAGCTGGGCCTGCGCTAACGAGCACATACGGGGCGGGCCGCCGCGGCGGCCCGCCCCCGCTGTCGGGGAGGTGCGCCTACTCTTTGGCCACGCGCTCCACGCCGATTGAGCAGCCGGTGGCCAGCGCCACGACGGCGCTGACCAGGGCAAAGTGCGGCGCCAGCACGGTGCCGACGATGGCCAGGGTCAGGGGCAGTTCGACATAGTGCTCGCCCGCGCGGCGGATGACGACGCGCCGGGCTTTGCCCTCGCCCCACAGCTCCTTGGCCTTGTCTACCACGTGCTCCCCCGAAACGCTGAACTCCTCGGTGCGGTTCTCTTTGTCGTCCATCTTGGGAACCTTTCTGGCCAGTGGCCGTTCTGTCTACTATACGCTGTGTTGGCAGGCCCGTTGCTCCGCACGGGGCGGCGGGAACCTTGCCGACCGGGCAGGAGGGGCTACAATGAGCGCAACCCCGAGTTGGCTGTGAGGAAAGCATGAGCGACGAGATGAATCCCGTACCCCCGGTTGACGCGCCGGCCCGCCCACCCAGACGGAGCCTGTGGCGCGGCATCGTGCGGGAGGTGTTCGGCTCTTTCCTGCCCGCCGTCCTCATCGTGGCCGTCGTGAACCTATTCGTGGCCCAGCCCCGCACCGTCGACGGTGAGAGCATGGAGCCGAGCCTCTACGAAGACCAGCGGCTGATCGTCGAGCTGCTGTCATACCGCTTCGAGCAGCCCGCCCGCGGGGATATCATCGTTTTGAACCTGCACGAGCGCGACACGGGCCCGCTGATCAAGCGGGTCGTCGGCCTGCCCGGTGACATGGTCGAGATCCGTGATGGCCAGGTGCTCATCAACGGCGAACCGCTGAGCGAGCCCTACCTCGCCGAGCCCACCACAGGGGTCATGAAGGCCCGCCTGGTGCCTGAAGAGCACGTCTTTGTGATGGGTGACAACCGCAACGCCTCGAACGACTCGCGCTACTTTGGCATGGTGCCCTACTCGGAGATCGTCGGCCACGCCTGGCTGCGCTACTGGCCCCCCTCGGAAGCGGGCCTCCTGCCGTGACGCGCGCGGCCGGCTAGGTCAGGGTCCTCCCCCTCGCGACCGGCCGGCGCCTGCCAGGGGCCGGGCCGTGGAACAGAAGCCGGGCCTTCTGCGTCTCTGACATAACAGCGCAAAGCGTGCTTTGGCACCGCGCCCCCTTCTGATCCGGGCGTGGAGCGCTGCGGAGGCCAGCATGGGTCGATGGGTCTGGTTCGTACTGGGCTTTGTGCTCGTCCTAGCGGTGGGCGGCGCGATGCTCCTGGGCTGCTTGCCCGGCGGCCCGGCGGGAGCGTCCGACGCGCCGACGCCCTCGCCCACGGCTGTCCCCAGCCCGGAGCCCACCCTGCCGAGCGCGCGGACCTCTCTCGTCTGGCAGCGTGAGGCGGCCTCCGGCTGCGTAACGCTGCGCGTCGATGACCTGAGCCAGCTGTACGCCGCCCCCTGCGGCGAGGCCGGCTCCCTCACCCATTTCACGCAGCAGGAGCTGCACGCTTACCTCGCCTACGTGGCGCGCTATGCGCCCTTTACCTATCGGGCGGAGCCCTCGGCCGCCAACGACATGGCCACCGTGCTGGTCGAGTTCGTTGGGCGCGGCACCCAGCAGGCCACGCCGGCAGAGCAGGCCGAGCTGGCCGCCTGGGCTGGCCAGGTCCATGCTCGCGTGGCCGGCCAGGTCGAGCGTGAGGTGCTGGTGACCACCGCCCGTACCATGCTGGCCGAGCGGCTGAGCGTGGCCCCCGAGGTGATCACGACCGTCAGCGTCGAGATGGTCACCTGGCCGGACGCCTGCCTGGGCATCGCCGATCCCGCGCGCGTCTGTGCGCAGGTGCTGACGCCGGGCTACCGCATCACCCTGCGCATGGGTACCGATACGTATACCTACCATACCGACCTGCACGGCCTGGTGCGCCTGGGCATCAGCCAGGCGACGCCGCCTGCCCCGACGGCGACGCCGCCGGCCACCGCCCGGCCCACGGCGCTGCCGACCAACACGTTGCCCCCGACGGCTGTGCCGACCGCCACGCGCACGCCCACGGCCACCCCGGTGCCTACCTGGACGCCGGCCCCCGCGCCTACCGACTCGTGGCGGGCCGAGTACTTTGCCAACGAGGCGCTCAAGGGCGTCCCGGCCGTCGTGGCGTACGAGGATAGCCCGAACCACACCTGGGGATACTCCGGCCCGGCCGGCATTCCGGCGGACTATTTCTCCGCCCGCTGGCGGCGGCGGGTCTACTTTGAGGAGGGCAAGTACGACTTTCGCCTGGAGGCGGACGACGGCGTACGGCTGTGGGTGGGCGGCATGCTGATCATCGACCGCTGGGCGGGAGGGCTACGGGTCGATACGGTCAGCCAGAAGGGCC
>JAAZBY010000031.1 GCA_012513595.1 Chloroflexota bacterium | reverse complement strand
TGGTCGACGAGGTCACCGCCTCCGCCCTGCGCGCCGGCCGGCACGCCGCCGAACACGCCGCGGGGCACGGGGATCTGGGCCCGGCCGGCCTGGCGCTGCGCGCCGGCGCAAACGTCCGCCACGTGGTGCCGCAGGCGCTGCACCAGGCCGCCCTGCGGCGTGAGCCGCAACACCTCGAGTTCCGCGCCCGCCTGCCGATCGAGGCGCCGGCCGAAGCCCGGGTGATGTGCGGGGGCGAGGTGGTCGCCTCGCGCCGGCTGCGCTACGCGCGCCCCGCGGAGATGATCACCGTCGACCTCCCGCCGGAGAAGGCCCCCGCCCTCGACGGCGCCACGGAGCTGACCGTCGAGGTCATCGCGCGCCCCTCCGGCGGGGGCCGGCGCGCCAGAGCGGAGGAACAGCCGTGAGCGAGCAGCGCGAGTTCATCTGCGTGACCTGCCCGGTGGGCTGCACCATCGAGGCCATCGTGGAGGGCGGCGAACTGATGGGGACCAAGGGGCAGGCCTGCGCGCGCGGGCAGGCTTTCGTCCGCGAGGAGCTGAGCGATCCGCGCCGCACCCTGACCACTACCGTGCGCGTGCGCGGGGGGGAGTGGCCGCTGGTGCCGGTGCGCTCGGCGGCGCCCCTCCCGAAGGGGCTCGTGCTCCAGGTGGCCGCACGCCTGCGCCAGGTCGAGGTCGCGGCGCCGGTGGCCGAGCGGCAGGTCATCCTGCCCGACGCCCTGGGCACGGGCATCGACATCGTTGCTTCTCGCGAGGTGGCCGCCGCCGGGAAGGCACATCCGCCCGCATGAGGATCGTCGTCGTGGGCGCGGGGGCCATCGGGTCGTACCTCGGCGCGGCGCTGGCCGCGGACGGCCACCAGGTCGGCCTGCTCGGGCGCGCCGCCTACGTCGCGCGCGTGCGCGCGCGGGGGGTGACGATCGTGCAGGGCGGCGCCGAGCGCCTCGTCACGGGGGTGACGGCGGCCGAGCGGATCGAGGACCTCGTCACGGGCGAGGCTGCCGCGGGGTTTGACCTGGCCATCGTCACCGTCAAAGCCTTCGACACCGCCGAGGCCGCGCGCCTGCTGCAGCCGTTCGTCAGCGCCGGCCGCGGGCGGGTTGTGCTGATCCAGAACGGCGTCGGCGGAGACGAGATCGCCGCCGGCCTGCTTCCGCCGAGCGCCCTGGTAACGGGCGTCATCACCGCGGTGGTGGCCGTGCGCGACATGGCCCACTATGAGGTGCGCGGCAAGGGCGGCGGCCTCTGCCTGGCGCCGTATGTGCCCGAGGGCGCCCCGGTGGAGCCGCTCGTCGCGATGTTCCAGCGCGCCGGGGTGCGCTGCCGGGCCTGCCCCGATGGCCGGGCGATTCGCTGGTCGAAACTGCTGCTGAACATGATGGCCAACGCCGTGCCGGCCATCACCGGCCTATCCCCCGCCGAGGTGTATGCCGAGGACCTGCTCTACGCCTTGGAGGCCGCGGCCGTCCGCGAGGCGCTGGCCGTGATGCACGCGGCAGGCGTGCGCCCGGCGCGGCTGCCCGGCTACCCGGTGGACGTGCTGGCCTGGCTGCTCGAGCGGGCGCCGCAGGGCCTGGCGCGGGCGCTCTTGCGGCGCATGGTGGGCGGGGCCAGGGGCGGCAAGAAGCCGTCGCTCCAGATCGACCTGGAGCGGGGGCGGAGCGAATCCGAAGTGACCTATCTGAACGGGGCGGTGGCCCGCGAGGCGGCCCGGCTGGGCCTGCCGGCCCCCGTCAACGGGACCATTGCGGCCGTGTTGGAGGGTCTGGCGGCGGGCACCCTCGAGCACGGGGCGTTCCGCCATTCGCCGCAGGCGCTGGCCGAACGGGCCGCCGCGGCGGGCTGGCGCGTCCCGGCCGGCTCGGGGTTCAGGGCAGCGCGGTGACCAGCGTCTCCGCGGTGCGCCGCAGCCACACCAGCGGCTCCCCGAGGCGCAGCCCCAGCAGCCAGTGGCCCAACACGACGCCGAACTCAAAGCGCCCCCACACGCAGACCCGCAGGTGCGACGGGCTGAACTGCCGCTCTGAGAGGCGCTGCGCCGGGCGATAGACCACGCTGAGCACCCAGGCATAGTAGGCCCGCTCGTGCTGCGGCACGTAGGCCATCAGCCGCCCGCAGAAGCGCAGGATGGTGGCCTCTCCGGCGCGCTCGCTGTGGCAGAACAGGAAGGATGCCAGCCACCGAATCGGTTGGTAGGTCTCGTTCAGAATGAGCATGGTTCGCTCCCCCGGCCCGTCTCGCTAGAGCGCACACTGCCTCAGACGATCCGACTCTACCCGCCTGACGCCCGCCCGCCCGTAAACGGGCCGTGAAATCGCGCCACCGTTCCCGCCCCGCCGAGCCCCTTCCTTGCCCGCCGAGGGTTCGCCGGCTAGACTGTCTGCAGAGGTACCCTTTACCCATGGAGAGGACTGGCATGACCACACTTCGCGACGGCTTTCGCCGTCCACCGATCGCATACCGCAGCGCCCCCTTCTGGTCCTGGAATGACCGGCTGGAGCCGGCCGAGCTGGCCCGCCAGATCCGGGACATGAAGGCCCACGGCATGGGCGGCTTTTTCATGCACTCGCGCGACGGGCTGGAGACGGTCTACATGTCTCCCGAGTGGCTGGAGTGCATCCGCGAGGCGGTGCGCGTGGCCCGCGAGGAGGGGATGGGCGCCTGGCTGTATGACGAGGACCGCTGGCCCTCGGGCGCGGCCGGGGGGCTGGTCTCGGCCCGCGGAGACGCCTACCGCGCCAAGCTGGTGACCGTCGAAGAGGCAGCCGCGCCGCCCGCAGCGGGCGCCGATCTGCTGGCCCTGTTTGCTGGGCAGGTTGGCGATGGGGCGCTGAGCGCCCTGCGCCGCGTGGACCCCGCCGCCCCCGGCGCGCTCGGGGCCGGTGAGACCTTCCTGATCTTCCGGCGGGAGATCTCGTCTCGCAATGAGCGGTTCAACAACGAGTCCTACTCGGACAACCTCAACCCCGACGCGGTGGCTGCCTTCCTGGAGATCACCTACGAGGCCTACCGGCGCGAGGTGGGCGAGGATTTCGGCGCGGCGGTGCCCGGCATCTTTACCGATGAGCCGAACATCTATGCCGCCCACGTCGACTCGGGCCTGCCCATGCTCCCCTGGACCGACGGCCTGCCCGCCTTTTTCGCCGCGAGGCGCGGGTATGACCTCCTCGACGTGCTCCCCTGGCTCTTCTATGAGGGCGAGGGGGCCTGCCAGGCCCGCCACGACTACTGGTGGACGATCACCGAGCGCTTCGTCGCGGCCTACTCCAAGCAGCTGTCGGACTGGTGCGAGCAGCAGGGTGTGGCCTTTACCGGGCACTACCTGTATGAGCAGGAGATGGGCCTGGGCATCCAGCGCGGCGGGGCCACCATGCCGCACCTGCGCTACCAACACGTCCCCGGCATCGACATGCTCACCGAGCAGAACCACGAGAACCTCACCATCAAGGAAGCGACCAGCGTGGCCCACCAGTTCGGCCGCGACTGGGTGCTCTCGGAGACCTACGGCTGCTCGTCGTGGGAGTTCACCTTCGAGGGGCAAAAGTGGGTGGGGGACTGGCAGTACGTCCAGGGGGTGAACCTGCGCTGCCAGCACCTGGCGCTCTACTCGATTCGCGGCTGCCGCAAGCGCGACTATCCGCCCGCCTTTTCGTACCAGACCACCTGGTGGAAGTACAACCCCGTGGTGGAGGACTATTTCGCGCGGCTCGGCCTGGTGGGCAGCGCCGGCCAGCCCGTCCGCGACGTGCTGATGCTGCACCCGATCGCTACCGGGTGGAGCATCGTGGGCCAGTCGGACGATTCCGTGGCCCTCGCCAACCACTACAGCGAGGCGTTGAACGACTTTGCCCGGGCGGCCCTGGCCACCCACTATGACTTTGACTTTGGCGATGAGATGATCATGGCCGAGGCGGGGGGCGTCGACGGCGGCGCCCTGCGCGTGGGCCAGGCGACCTACCGGGTCGTCGTCATCCCGCCGGACACGCGCACCCTCTTGGCCAGCACCGTGGACCTCCTGGACCAGTTCCTGGACGCCGGCGGCACCGTCATCGCCGTGGAGCCAACGCCGACCATGATCGAGGGGCGCCCCGACGTTCGCCTGGCCGAGCTCCTGGCGCGCCGCGGCGTGACGGTGCTCCCCGATCGCTCCGGGCTGCAGGCCGCGCTCGAGGCGCACCTGCCCCGCCGCGTGAGCCTGCGCACCGTGCCCGGGCAGGAGGCTGCCGCGGTCCTGGCCATGCAGCGCGCCCTCGACGACGGCGGCTACGCCTACATGCTCTTCAACGGCGACCGCCACAGCGGCCAGGTCCTCGACATGGCCCTGGAGGGGAGCGGCCGGCTCGAGGAGTGGGACCCGCTCACCGGAGAGGTCCGCCCCATCGCCGCGGAGGAGCGCGACGGGCGGCTCTGCTTCCGCGCCGAGATGGGCCCCGCCGCCTCACGCCTCTACGTGGTGGACCCCGCCGGCGAGCCGTTCGCGCCCCCCGCAGAGCCGCTGCGTGACATCCGGCGTTACGGCCGTGGCCTGGTGGGCACCTACCTGGGCCCCACCTGCGCCTTTACCAGGACGGACCCCAACGTGCTGACCCTCGACACCTGCCAGTACCGCCTGGAGGAGGGCGCCTGGTCGGAGGAGATGGAAGTCTGGCGGGCCCAGCACGCCGTGCGCGAGGCGCTGGGAATGCCGCCCAACTATCGCAACGGCCTCCCGCAGCGCTACGGCTGGGCGCGGCAGCCGCACGCCGCCGACGGCGCCCGGCTGGCGCTGCGCTTCACCATCGACGTCGACGTGGCGCCCTCCGGCCCGCTCTACTTGCTGGTGGAGGGCGCGCCGCAGTTCACCATCCTACTGAACGGCCGGCCGGTGCCGACCGAGGTGGTGGGCTGGTACCTCGACCGGGCCTTCCACAAGGTGCCCCTGCCCGGCCTGCAGGCCGGTGAGAACGTGCTGGAGCTCTCCTGCGCCTATACCAACTATATGGAGATCGAGGACTGCTTCCTCTTGGGCGACTTTGGCGTGACGCGCGATCGGCGCATCGTCGCCGAGCCGGCCCGCCTGCACTTTGGCGACTGGACCACGCAGGGCTACCCGCACTATGCCGGCAGCATGATCTATCACGGCAGCCTGGAGTTCGACCCGGCCGAAGGCCCGGTGCGCGTCTGGCTCGGCGAGTACGAGGCCGTCCACGTGGCCGTGCACGTCAACGGCGAGGTGGTGGGGCACATCCCCTGGGCTGACGCGAACGGGCTGGACATCACCTCCAGCCTGCGCCTGGGGCACAACGACATCGGCATAGAGGTCGTCTCCAGCCCGCGGAACATGCTGGGGCCGCTGCACCTGGCCACCGGCCGCGAGGCCTGGACCGACTGGCGCTCTTTCCGCCGCACCGACGAGACCTACACGCCCGACTATGTACTGAAGGCCTGGGGGCTCATCGGCCAGGTGCGCCTGGGGCGCAACTGACCGCGCCGCGGGGCCGCCCGCACGCATAGACTACCGCGCCGCGCCCGGAGCGCTCCGTGCGCGGCGCGGCTTTGTTACTGGGCTGTAACCGGCGGCTCACCGCGATGTAACGGCGCCTCGTTACGATGGGGGCAGAGTCACCCAGCAAAGGAGGTCCAGCATGGGGATGTACCCGCTCGCACTCGCCGTCGTTCTGTTCGCCCTGGGCTGGGCCGTTCTCGAAGCTCAGGCCCGCCCCCTGGCGGGCGGCGAACCGCGCCGCAGCACGGCGCGTGGGCTTTGCCCCAGGTCGCCCTCCTGGGTGCCCGTTCCGGCTGACAACCTGCGCGCCACGCGCCTCACGATTGGGGATTGGGGCGTCATCGAGGGGCAGGCCCCCGTGTGGCCGGCGCCGCGCCCGCCCGCCCGCCCCACGCCCGCCACCCCTCCTAGGAAGGCCCCCACCTCCCCGCACGGCGAAGCGGGCCGCCCCGCGCCCTCACCCGCGGGGGCGGGAAGATAGCCAGGACTGACAGGATCGATAG
>JAAZBY010000326.1 GCA_012513595.1 Chloroflexota bacterium | reverse complement strand
GGGCCTGGCCAAAGAGCGCGAGGAGATCTTTTTACCGGGCCGCCCCAGCCCGGTGAGCCTGCCCAACGATTCGCAGGGCCTCTACCTGTTGCAGCGCATCCGCGATGAGGCCCACCGCTTCGCGGTGACCTACCACCGCAAGCTACGGAGCGACTCGAGCACCCGCTCGCTCCTCGACGACGTCCCGGGGATCGGCCCGCGGCGCCGCCAGGCGCTGCTGCAGCGGTTTGGCACGCTGGAGGCGATCCGGGCGGCCACGGTCGATGAGCTGGCCGCCACGCCGACGATGAACCGCAAGGCCGCCGAGCAGCTGGCAGAGTACCTGTAGGGCAGCGGCCTGAACCCGCGGCTCTAGTCGCGCTGCTTGTGCAGGTGGGCCACCGTCACGCCGTCGCCGCCCTCCCCCTGCTCGCCGGAGCGCACCGAGGCCACCAGCGGGTGCCCCTCGATGTGCTGCCGAACTACCTGCCGCAGGACCCCCATCCCCTTGCCATGGATGAGGCGCACCCAGGGCAGGCCGGCGAGATAGGCGCGGTCCAGGTATTGGTCCAGCGCCGGCGCCACCTGCTCGGCCCGCCAGCCGCGCATGTCCAGCTCCATCCCGGGGGAATCGACCTTCGGCACCGAGACGGCCGGCGCCTGGGCGCCTCCGGCAGCCGCGGGCAGCGGGCGAGATTCGAAGCGCAGCTTGCCCGGCTGGGTGCGCAGGCGGAAGCCCCCGACCCGGACCTCGGCGTCGCTGTCGCTCAGGCTGAGGAGCTCGCCCGTCTGTTTCAGAGAGGTGACGTAGACCCGGTCGCCCACCTGCAGCGCCTGGCTAGAGGCGGGGGCCTGCTCCTCGACGGGCCCGATGGGGGCCAGGCGCTCGGAGAGACCCTCGACCGCCCGCAGCGCATCGGCGATGGCCTTGGCGTTGGCGTCGCCGCGGCCGATCCCGGTCCGCAGCCTGCGCAGGTCCTCGCGGAGCTCGTCGAGCTCCCGGCGGCCTTCCTCACGGGCCTCCTCCAGCACCTGGCGGCGGGCCTCCTCGATGTTGGCCAGCTTGGCGCGCAGGTTCTCCTGGAGGCCCTGCGCGTCCTTGAGGCGCTCGTTGGCCTCGGCACGGGCCCGTTCGGCCTCTTCGCTGGCGCTGGCTACGTGGGCCAGGAGAGCCTCCGACTGCAGGTCGTCCGGAGAGAGGAGCTGCCGCGCCGCGGCGATCGTCTCCTCGGCCAGCCCCAGGCGGCTGGCGATGGCAAAGGCGTTCGAGCGGCCGGGCAGGCCGATGGTCAGCCGGTAGGTGGGGGAGAGGGTCTCCACGTCGAACTCGACCGAGGCGTTCTGCACCCAATCGGTGCTAAAGGCGTAGACCTTGAGCTGGGAGTAGTGCGTCGACGAGAACACCAGCGACCGCCGTCGGATGAACGCGTCGATGAGCGCCTGGGCCAGGGCCGATCCCTCCACTGGGTCGGTTCCGGCGCCGAGCTCGTCAAGGATGACCAGCGAGCGCTCGTCGGCACGGGCCAGGATGTCCACAATGTGGCTCATGTGCGACGAAAAGGTCGACAGACTCTGCTCGATGCTCTGCTCGTCGCCGATGTCGGCATAGATGCCCGAAAAGATCGGCAGGCGCGACCCGGCCATGGCCGGGATGTGCAGGCCGGCCTGGTTCATGGCCGCCAGCAGCCCCACCGTCTTGAGCGCCACGGTCTTGCCGCCCGTGTTCGGCCCGGTCACGAGCAGCACCGTGTAGGTGGCCCCGCCGTACACGTCGATGGGCACCACCGTATCCGGCGAAAGGAGTGGGTGCCGGGCGCGGGCCAGGTAGAGAGGCTGGAGCGAAGGGGCGACCTCCTCATCCAGGCCACGGGTCGGCCAGCCCGTGGGGCCGGCCTCGGCCTCGGTGCCGCGGATCTCGATCGAGTAGTGCGCCTTGGCCAGGGCCAGGTCGATCTCGGCCAGCACCTGGACGTTGACAGCGATCGTATCGGCCTCCTGCCCCACCAGGCGGGTCAGTTCAGCCAGGATGCGCTCCACCTCGTGGCGCTCCTCGATGCGCAGCTCATGCCAGCGGTTGTTCAGCTCCACGGTGGCCAGCGGCTCGATGAAGAAGGTGGCCCCGCTGGAGGACTGGTCATGGACAATCCCGGGGATGCGGTTCCTGAACTGCGCTTTCAGCGGGATGACGTAGCGGCCGTTGCGCTCGGTGATCAGCGGTTCCTGCAGGTAGGGCGCGTTCTGCTCGGAGGAGATGATGCCGCGCAGGCGATCCACCACCCGGTCGCGCGCCACGGAGAGCTCGCGCCGGATGCGGGCTAGGTCGGGGCTGGCGGCATCGAGCACGTCGCCATCGTCGTTCAGGCAGCGGCTGATCTCGTCGATGATGTGCGTCAGAGGCTGGATCTCGAGCGCTTTGTCGGCCAGGAGGGGGTACTCGCGGTCCAGGCGGCAGAGCAGGTAACGCATCGAGCGGGCGCTGAGCAGCGTCTGGCGGACGTCCAGGAGCTCGCTGGGCAGGAGGAGCGCCTCGATCTCGGCGCGGCGCAGGATCGGGCGGACGTCGCGGGCGCCCCCGATGGTGACGTCGGGCCGCACGGAGAGGAGCGCCTTGGCCTCGCTGGTTTCCTGCAGGCGCTCGGCGACGGTCTCGGGGTCATCCGAGGGACGCAGCCGTTCGGCCAGCGCGCGGCTGGCGGAGAAGGCGGTGTGCTCGGCCAGCCGTTCGATGATGGCGTAATAGTCGAGGGCGGCCAGGTATCTGTCGTTCATCGCGAACGTCCATTCGTCGGTAGCGTCGAGGGCCCGGGGCCTGCGGCGCGAGCAGGAGAACGAGCGGCGGGCTGCAAGATAGTTGAGAATTCCACCAAATAACCAGTATAGCCGGGCGCCGTGGAGCTGTCAAAGAACTGGCCCACGGGCCGGCAGCACCCACCACGGATCGACGGTGCCCAGCCGCGGTGACGGTACTAGGCGATGCTGTTTAAAGAGGGGGAGCCCTCGGGCCGCCGCGGGCAACGAGAGGGATCGACAAGCCCACGTATGGCGCAGTGGCGGTGGTGCCAGACCATTGACGGGTACGCACGGCGGCCCTATACTGAGCGCACTCGGAGCTTCTTAGCACGTCCCCGCATCGCAGGAGGTACCTACCTTGCCTCACCATGCCCGACACAGCAATCTGCGCGTGACGGTTGCGCTGTCTGTTGTCCTTCTCCTGGTGCTGTGTGCCTTTCTGGCCCTGGCCGGGTGCGGCTCGCGCGGGGGAGAACCCTCGGCGGCGAGGGCCACCCAGTCGGCCGCGGTGCCCACCCTGACCTATGTGCCCACCATGACGCCGCGACCCAGCAGGACGCCGACCAGTCAGTCCACCGCGACGCCCTCGCCATCGCACACGCCCACACCGGTGGCCACCGCCGTGGCCGGGCCGGAGCTGCCGGCCGCTGCCAACCCGGGTTTCGCCCAGAACGCCAACGAGCGGCCCAGAGGGTCCTCGGTGGTGTATGAGCCCGAGTTCCCAGCGGTCTCACCGGCCAATGCTCCGCCGACCTTTGACGCCACCACCAACCCGCTGACGGGCCAGACGGTAGATGACCCGACGCTCTTGCAGCGCCACCCCATCCTGGTGCGCTACGGGAACGACAGCGCAGCCCGGCCGCATTCGGGGGTCGCCCAGGCCGAGATCGTCATGGAGGACCTGATGGAGGCCTGGTGGATCACCCGCCTCACGGCCGTCTTCCTGCAGGGGGAGCCCGAGCAGGTGGGGCCGCTGCGCAGCGCCCGGCCAGTGAACATCGAGATGGCCCCGGCCTTCAACGGGGTATTGGCGTTCTCCGGCGCCTCCAACGGGGTCTGGGGGCTGCTGAACGCCAGCGGGCTGGACCTGGTCTACGACGGCCGTGATGCGGATCTGTTCTACCGCAGCGGGTCGCGGCCGGCCCCGCACAATCTGTACACGTCCATACCGGCCATTCGCAAGCGCCTGACGGCCAGGGGCATCGAGCGCCCGGTAACGCTGAGCGGGCTGGCCTT
>JAAZBY010000325.1 GCA_012513595.1 Chloroflexota bacterium | reverse complement strand
TGTTGTGCCCGTCGATGGTAATGGCGCCCGAGTCCACGTCGTAAAAGCGCATCAGTAGCTTGACCATGGTCGTCTTGCCGGCGCCCGTGGGGCCGACGATGGCGATCTTTTGCCCCGGCCGCACGTCGACGGAAAAGTTGTGGATCACGGCCTTGTCCGGCGAGTAGCCAAAGTGCACGTCCTGGAAGACGACATGCCCGGCGACCTCCTCCGGCACGACGGGGTTGGCCGTGTCGGGCGTTTCCTCGGCCTCGGCCAGGAACTCGAACACGCGCTCGGCGGCCGCCGCGGTCTGCTGCAGGATGTTGGAGATGTTGGCGATCTGCGCCAGCGGCTGGGTGAACGAGCGCACGTACTGGATGAAGGCCTGGATGTCTCCCACGGTGATGGCCCGGCGCGCCGCGAGGTACCCGCCCAGCACCGCGATCACCACGTACGACACGTTGCCCACAAAGCCCATGATCGGCATCATCAAGCCTGACAGGAACTGTGACTTCCACGCCGAGGCGTACAGGACGTCGTTGAACCCCTCGAACCGCGCCACGCTGGCCGCCTCCGCGTTGAACGCCTTGACCACCAGGTGCCCGCCGTACATCTCCTCGACGTGCCCGTTGACGTGCCCGAGGTATTCCTGCTGCTCCTGAAAGTACTTTTGCGACTTGCGCACTACGAGCATGACCAGCACCGTCGACAGCGGCACGACCAGGATCGCCGCCAGCGTCATCTGCCAGGAGATGGTCAGCATCATGATCAGCACGCCCACCACGGTCACCACCGAGGTGATGATCTGCGACAGGCTCTGCGAGAGGGTCTGGTTGACGGTGTCGACGTCGTTGGTCAGGCGAGAGAGCACCTCCCCCTGGGGCGTCGCGTCAAAGTAGGCAAAGGGCATCCGGTTGATCTTGGCGGCGATGTCTCGGCGGAAGCGGTAGGCGATGTCGGCCGAGATGCCGGTCATGATCCAACCCTGCAGGTAGCCGAGCAGCGCCGAGGCGGCGTACAGGCCCAGGGTGGTCAGCAGGATGCGGCCGATATAGTCGAGGTCAAACCCGGCGCCCGACCCGGAGATGGTGCCCATCACCCCCTCAAAGAGGGCCGTGGTGGCGCGCCCCAGGATCTTGGGCCCGGCGATGCTGAACACGGTGGAGGCCGCCGCCAGCAGCATCACCCCTACGATGGCGGCCCGGTACGCGCCGAGGTAGGCGATCAGCCGCGCCATCGTCCCGCGAAAGTCGCGCGCCCTTTCGCCGCGCATCATGGCCATGGGCCCGTGCCCCCCGGGGCCGCGCCGCCGGGGACCCTGTGGCCCGGGGAGGCCGCCGGGCGCCCGCTGCGCCGGCCGGGTGGTTCTGCTCTCGGTGCTCATACCAGTTCCTCCCTGCTCAACTGCGAGGTGGCGATCTCTCGGTACGTCTCGCAGGTCTCCAGCAGCTCGTGATGCCGCCCCTGGCCGACCACGCGCCCCTCGTCCAGGACGATGATCTGGTCGGCGCCCTTGACCGTGGCCACCCGCTGGGTGACGATCAGGATCGTGGCGCCGCCCGTCTTTTCCTTGAGGGCGCGGCGCAGGGCCGCGTCGGTGCGAAAGTCGAGGGCGGAGAAGCTATCGTCAAAGATGTAGATGGGTGGCTTTTTCACCAGGGCCCGGGCGATGGCCAGGCGCTGCTTCTGCCCGCCCGACACGTTCCCGCCCCCCTGGGCGATCTCGCTGGCGAACCCCTCCGGCCTGGCGCGGATGAACTCGCTGGCCTGGGCGATCTCGGCCGCCTCGTCCAGCGCCTCATCGGGGGCCTCGGCGCGGGCAAAGCGCAGGTTGCTGGCCACCGTGCCGGAAAAGAGGATCCCCTCCTGGGGGATGTAGCCGATCCGGTCGCGCAGGGCCTGCTGGCGCACCTCGCGCACGTCGATGCCGTCCACCAGGACGGCGCCCTCCGTCACGTCGTAAAAGCGCGGGATCAGGTTCACCACGGTCGACTTGCCGCAACCGGTGGAGCCGATAAAGGCCGTGGTCTCACCGGGGCGGGCGGTAAAGGTGATGTCGTGCAAAAAGTCCTCCGGCGCGCCCGGGTAGCGGAAGGAGACGTTGCGGAAGGCGATCTCGCCGGCGAACGGCTCGGCGAACTCCTGCGGGCTGGGCGGGTCGCTCAGGGCGACCTCGGTCCCCAGCACCTCGGCGATGCGCTCCCCAGAGACGGCCGCCCGCGGTAGAAAGATGAACATCATCGACAGCATCAAAAAGGCGGAGACGATCTGCATGGCGTACTGGATAAAGGCCATCATGTCGCCCACGCGCATTGTCGACGCGGCGATCTGCCTGGCCCCCACCCACATGATGGCCAGCGCCAGCCCGTTCATCAGCAGCATCATCAGCGGCATCATGGTCACCATGACCCGGCCGACAAAGAGGCTGGTAC
>JAAZBY010000324.1 GCA_012513595.1 Chloroflexota bacterium | reverse complement strand
GGCGCACCAGGCGGATGGGATCGGCCCCGTCCAGCTCGCTATCGACGAGAACAACGTGGGGAACCAGGTCCTGCGCCCGCGCCGCCACCAGGTTCGTCTGCGACACCCAGTACAGGCGCACCTCACCGGACCATCCGCGGAGGATCGCCTCCACCTCGCTGCGGACGGTCTCGACCGCACTGACCAACAGCACCCTCAGGGTGCTTCCGACACTCGACCTATCCAAAGGGTCCTCCGCTCACCCTCGGTCGCCGGGCCTCAGCCCGCCTGGCGAGGATCTGCGTAGCAACAACGCTCGCTGGCCAACCACTGAAAGACGACCTTTAGCGGCCCGGCGCGGTCTCGATCTGGAAGCGCTCGATGAGGTAGTTCATGTCGACCGGGTCGATCTCAAAGGGGCTCTCCTGGCCGGGGGCGCGCAGGACGATGTCCACGGTCCCACCGGCGTCGAGAGCGTACTTGATCACCAAAGCATCCTGCGGGCCGACCGTCAGGAGCAGCGACTGGAGCGGCGTGTACGAGCCGTCCTCCTTGCGCTCCCCGCCGACGATGGCCGCCACGGTGACGTTCTGCATCAGGTCAAAGGTGACCTGTTCCTCCTCACCCGCCGAGCGCACGATGACGCTCTCGCCCGCCTCGGTGCCGGTGATCTCGGCGATCCCCTCCATGGGGATGTCCATGGAGAAGAGGAGGTCGACCTTGTCCCCAGGTTTGAGCACGTTGACGCGGCTCATCAGGTCGTTGATGGGGAAGGCCATCAGCACCTGATCCTCGGCCATCACCAGGGCCAGCCGGCCGTCACGGGTGATGACGTTGGGGTCCAGCAGGCGGGGCTGCAGGATGATCTCACCCGGGTAGAGCTCCACGAGCGTGAGGCGGCCGATGGCGTCATCGGTGGCGCGCACGGCCCCCTCCGGGAGGGTATCGACGGGGATCTCGACCATCTGCAGGTCCGCAGCCGCGAGCATGGCGCGCACGCCCACCTGCCGGGTAGCGGCCACCACCTGCACCTTGGGGATGGGCGCCTCTTGGGTGGCGCGCTGCGCCTCGGCGCGCTGCAGGGTAGTATAGGCAACGAAACCGGCCAGCGCCGCCACGAGCAACCCGGCCACAAGCCACAAGCAGCCTTTGAGTCGTCCCACGTTGTCCCTCGCTTATGTGCTCTGGTGTTGGCCAAGGCCTATTGTGGCAGGTTGCGTGCTTGCCACAAAAGAGATCATAACGCAAAAGATCGATAAGTGCAAGGAATAGGGCCCCCCGGCCACACCAGCCCCATCATCTGTGAGACCGCCCAAAGGACGGGCGGTCTCACGGATAGTACTTGGCTCAGGCGGTGCCAGCGGCCGGGCCGGCGGCCGTTGCCCGGCGCCGCCTCTGCGCCGCTGGCGTCCGCTCAGGCGATCACTGGACGTTCTGGAGCTTGTTGTTCAGGTCGCCGAAGGTGTTCGAGACCCAGCCGCCGATAGCGATGAGGGTCACGATCACGGCCACAGCGATGACGGCCACCAGGATGGCGTACTCGATGAGGCCCTGGCCTTCCTGCTGCTCAACGAGCCAGTTGCGGAGGCGCAGATACAGT
>JAAZBY010000323.1 GCA_012513595.1 Chloroflexota bacterium | reverse complement strand
GCTGTTGCCGCGCAAGAGCGGCGCTGGGGCGCCGCACTCCATATTGGCCCGCCGCGCACCCCGTTTTCATGCCTGCCAGTGTGCGGCCCGGCGCACGTGACGACTCCATATCGGCCCGCCGAGCGCCCCGTTTTCATCCCTGCCGGTGTGCGGCCCGGCGCGATCCGCCGCGGGGCTGCGCTGGGCGCCTGCCCCCCCTACTCCCCCGCCTCTCCCTCGCGGAGAAAGGCCATCAGCCCGTTGGCGATCCCCACCGCCACGCGGTCCGGCTCGGCCGTCAGCAGGTGCCGGTCCCCACCCAGGAAGCCACACTCAATGATCGCCCCCGGCGTCTCCGCGGCGATCTGCCGCAGGGCGTGGTACTGGCGCATATCGTCGGTGATGGTGTCGACGTGGTTGGGCAGCCCCGTGGCGGTGGCGTAGGCCTCCTCGAGGGCGGCCACCAGCCGGTCGTTGGGCGCCGGCAGCAGGGCCGTCGACAGCCGCGCCACCTTGAACCCCGAGTAGCCCTCCAGGCAAGAGTCGGCGTGGACGGCCAGGAAGGCATCGGCCTGGTAGCCGTCCAGGAGCGCCGAGAACTCGGGGAGCACCTCGGCATCATAGCCCTGCTCACGCAGGAGCTGCGCCACGCGGCGGGCCACTCCCAGGTTCACGTCGACCTCTTGCAGGCCGTCGGGGCAGACGGCGCCCGAGTCGTTCTGCCAGTGCCCGGCCACCAGCCCCACCAGCGGGCGCCGGCCGCCGAGGCCGCGCGTCCAGCGCTGGACGGCCGGCAGCTCCGACAGGGTCAGCACGGCCAACAGGCCGACGATCAGGAAAAGGACCGTGCGCACGGCCCGGGCCAGGCGGTCCATGGCGGTGCGCAGGGGTTGGGGGCGTGGCAGCGTCGGGGTGCGACGGGGCATGGCAGGCTCCTCCCTGGGGTGCGGGGCACAGTGTACGCGGGGGGCGCGGGGCGGTCAACAGAGATGATACGGTGAGGCTCTGCGCCTTACCTTGACACCGGCCCTGTTTCAGTCTATTATGGTCGCAACGTCGGCCGAAGGCCGGGGATTTCCAATCCAGCAAGGAAGCACGAAAGGCTTGGGTGATGGTGTGACCGTGCACCGCGCCCAAGCCTTTGTTGCAACCGGTCACTGGGTCGGGCACCCCCCGCGCCGGCCATAAGGGTTCGCGTGGAGGAGGTTCGCAGTGCCATCTCGTGAGACTACATCACCACGGGCCGCAAAGGCCCCCACCACACCCGCTCGGGATACCTTCACCACGCGACTAGGCGTGGTGGCGGCCACCCTCGGCTCGGCCGTGGGCCTGGGCAACATCTGGAAGTTCCCCTCAATGACCGGAACGAACGGCGGCGCTGCCTTTGTCGTCATCTACGTGTTGGCCA
Source organism: Chloroflexota bacterium (assembly GCA_012513595.1). Next base: position 4,161 of record JAAZBY010000323.1, on the reverse strand, counting down.
CCATCTTTGTGGGCCTACCCGTGATGATCTCTGAGCACGTGATCGGCCGACGCGGCCGCACCGACGCGATCGGCTCGATGCGCAAGCTAGCCCCCAAGACCCCCTGGTGGCTGGTGGGCGCCGCGGGCGTGCTGGCCGCCTTCCTGATCATGGCCTTCTACACCGAAGTGGCGGCCTGGCTCTTTGCCTACATCGTCAAGACGATCATCAGCATGTTCCAGGGCTCGGCGGGCGCGCTGGCCTCCACCAGCCCCGAGGTCACCTCGGCCGTGTTCAGCGACCTGATCACGAATCCCTGGCAGTCGCTGATCTGGCAGTGGGTGGTGCTCATCTGGGTGGGCGCCATCATCTACGCCGGCGTGTCCAAGGGGATCGAGCGGATGACCAAGCGGCTGCTGCCGCTCCTGTTCGTCCTGCTGTTGGCCGTCTGCGTGCGCAGCCTGACGCTGCCCGGCGCCTCCGAGGGCCTGGCCTTCCTGTTCAAGCCCGACTTTTCCGCCATCACCGGGACCGTGGTGCTGGCCGCACTGGGGCTCTCGTTCTTCAAGCTGAGCGTGGGCATGGGCACCATGATCACCTACGGCTCCTACTTTCGTGAGGACCAGGACATCCCCAAGACGGCGGTGCGGGTGATGCTGTCGGACGTGGCCGTGTCGATGCTGGCCGGCATCGCCATCTTCCCGGCGGTGTTCGCCTTTGGGTTCGAGCCGACGGCCGGCCCCTCGCTCTTGTTCATCACCATCCCGGCGGTGTTCTCCTCGATGCCGCTCGGTGGCTTTTTCATGGTGCTGTTCTTCGTCCTGGCGGCGGTAGCGGCCACGGGGGCCATGCTCTCGCTGGCGGAAGTGCCGGTGGCCTTCTTGAACGAGCGGCTGGGCTGGTCGCGCCGCAACGCCACGCTGCTGACGGTGGGCCTGCTGGCCCTGGTCGGCTCGACGGCGGCCCTGTCGAACAGCCTGATGGCCAACTTTAAGCTGTTCGGGATGACCATGTTCGACCTGTTCGATTATGTCACCTCGAACCTGCTCCTGCCGATCGGCGGGCTGTTCATCTGCCTGTTCGTGGGCTGGACGTGGTCCTATCCGGACCTCAAGAAGGCCCTCTCCAACGACGGCAAGCTGAACAACGAGTCGGTGATTCGCTTCTTCTCCTTCGTGGTCAAGTTCGTGTCGCCGTTGGCGGTGCTCGTCGTGCTCCTGTCTGGCCTGGGCCTGTTCGGGTAAGCCTGGGGCCGAGTATTCGTGCGCGAGGTGATCGTGCGCCCCGCCGGCGATGTGGCTGGCGGGGCGTTTTGCTGCCCGCGGAATCCTTGACTGCCCTGGGCTGGGCTGGTATACTGACAGGGTACGCGGGGTCGGCAGCGCGCGCCGTCAGCCAGGCGCTGTGGGGCCCTTGGAACGTGCCACGTGGTGGCGCGGATCAGGCGGTTGCGGCGCCCGTTGCGGAGGGACACAAGGAGTCTATGGTTCGAGCGAGCGAGCAAAAGATCGAAGTTGAGGGCACCGTCGTGGAGACGCTGCCGAACACGCAGTTCCGGGTAGAGCTGGACAACGGCCACGAGGTACTGGCGTACCTGTCGGGCAAGTTGCGCAAGTACTACATTCGCATCATCCTCGGAGACCGCGTGCGCGTGGAACTCTCCCCGTACGACCTGCAGCGCGGCCGCATTACCTGGCGGTACAAGCAGCAGCGCCGCAGCACTGGCGACGAGGAAATGGACTAGCGCCCGTCCTTGCCCCAGTCAGTCCCTTGGCCGAGCCTTGGCTCGGCTTTTTCGTGCCCCGCGCCGGGCGAGGGCCGCCTAGCGGAAGCGCAGGCGCAGGAGCGCCTCGACCACCACGGCGGCCATGATCAGGGCCAGCGCCACCCAGATGTTCAGGACGCGCAGGAAGCGCAGGCCCATCAGCACGGCCGCCAAGAGGCCGCCGATGGCGCCCTGGCGGGCGGCGCGCTGCAGGTTGCCCCGGCGGCCCAGAGGAGTGGCCCAGCGGTCGCCGAGGGCGTGGGCCAGGGGCAGCGCGGTGAGGCCCACGGCCAGGCCCAGGATGGCCAGAAAGAGCGCCTGGGTGAAGGTGCCCGGCGCGACGCTGTTCATCAAGAGGGCCAGCGCCGCCCAAGCGCCCAGGGCCAACAGCCCATCCACGATCAGCACCCCTCGGTTGGCCCGCATCGCCCTGCCCTCCCCAAAAAGTCGGTCTGCCAGCGCCGGGATTATAGCCCGCCGCGCCCCCCGCCGCGACCGCGGGAAGAAGGACAGGAGGAAGAGGAAGAAAGAAGGACAGGATTTACAGGATTCACAGGATTACCGGACTGGGGATGGAGAGTCTGGGGCTCCACAGGTCTTGAATCCTGTGAATCCTGTGAATCCTGTCTGCTCTTCTGTCCTTCCGCCTCGCCGCGCCGCGCGGGACGACAAGAAGGACAGGATGTACAGGATTTACAGGATTACTGGACCGGGGGCGGGGAGTCTGTGCCCGCACAGGTCTTGAATCCTGTGAGTCCTGTTCATCCTGTCTGTTCCTCTGTCCTTCCGCCTCGCCGCGCTGCGCGGGACGACAAGAAGGACAGGATTGGCAAGCTTGCCGCCCTCTAGACCCCCGGGGTCCCGGCCGAGGACGGCCGGAAGACCCCGGGGGTCATGGATGGGGATCCTATCCTTCCGCAGGCCGGGCAAGACGTGCTTCTCCGGCTCGTCCCAGTAGAGCGTCTGGCTGCCCAGCACGCTCTCATCCTTCATCAGGTCCTCGTTCGGGTAGCCACTCGCAAAGTTGTGCAGCCCGTTCTTGACGATGAACGGCTTGGGGAACTCACCCAGGTAGCCCACGATGGGCAGCTCGCGCGCCCAGATGTCCAGAATCTGCCACAGGTAGTCCTGCCGCTTGGCCTCGTCCGCCTCGGCGATCAGCTTGTCCCAGATGCCCCAGATCTCCCAGATCCAGTGCCCTTCGGGCGGCTTTTCGGCGTTGGGGCTCTCCGGCTGCTCGTGGTACCAGCCCCACCCGCCCGACCAGGGCGTGTCGAGGGCGGTGCCGAGGATGATGTACGGCGTCACCGTCAGGAAGACGGTGTACCCCGTAAAGCCAAACGTCATGCTCGACTCGATCTCGTTGGCCTCATAGTGGGCGCTGTACAGCGACCGCTCCACCGAGTAGTAGTTGCACTTGAGGCCCACCTCCTTCAAGTAGTTGATGATCATCAGGATGGCGTCCATGAACTGCTCGCCCGTCACCGCAAAGCCCTCGATGATGAACGACAGGGTGTCTCCGGAGCCATCCTTGAACTTGCGAAAGCCGTCGGCGTCGCGCTCTTTATACCCGGCCTCGTCGAGCAGGGCGTTGGCCTTGTCCACGTCGTACTCGAGATAGGCGTTCTGCAGCGGCGCATAGGCATCCGGAGACATGGAGAGCGCCCCGTACTGCCGCGGCGTGCCCACGCCGTCATACACCAGCTCGTTGATCTCGGTGCGGTTGACGGCGTACGACAGCGCCAGGCGCACGTTGCGGTCCTGGAAGAACTCGCGCACGCGCAGGTTCTTGCAGGCGTGGTTGGGCAGGAAGCAGAGGGTAGAGGCGTCCACACCCATGATCATCTTGAAGCCGCCCTTCTCTTCGTTCTCCTTGTAGAGGGTAAAGTTGCCGATGTCGACGTGGCGCCCCTGAAAGTCGATCTCGCCGTTGACGATCCACAGGTTGAGGACCTCGGGCGTCTCAAACAGGCGGTGCGCCACCTTGTCCACATAGGGCAGCTGGGCCCCCTCCGGGTCGACCTGCCAGAAGTAGGGGTTGCGCTCCATGATAAAGAGCTCCTCTGACAGGGCGTTCGTCGGGATCCAGGCGTACACGCTGGGCCTGGCGATGTTCATGTACCACAGGTCGCGGTCCTTGTAGTACGACACCCAGGAGTCAAAGCCGGCGGCCTTGGCGGTGGCCTCGAGCTTGGCCACGTCCACAAAGTCGGGGTGGTACTGCTGCATAAAGTGCCCCGGGGAAAAGATCGGCACGTTGTGCCCCACCACTTCGTAGCCGAAGAGCGGCCGGGGCTGCGCGAACTTGATGATCACCGTCGTGTCGTCCGGCGTGGAGAGCTCGGCCAGGACCTTGTTCTCGGCGGTGCCGGAGGCGAGGTTCTCGGGCGGGGAGGGCTGCAGCTCGGCGTTCTTGT
>JAAZBY010000322.1 GCA_012513595.1 Chloroflexota bacterium | reverse complement strand
GGGCGCCAGCAGCGCCCGGGGGAGCGCCACTCGGCTCGTGGCGCCCACCCCCGCCCGGCCGCTCGCCGGGAGGGCGCTGCGCCCGGCGGGCGCTAGAGTATAGGATGTCGCACGGCCATCCCGGCACTGCACGCACGAGGTCTCGCATGTCCATGGTTCTGGAACTGCTCGCCGCCACCGGCAACGCCCACAAGGTCGACGAGATGCGCGCCATCCTGGCGCCGGCGGGTGTGCGCCTGTTGAGCGCGCGCGACGTCGGCGGTCTGCCGGAGGTCGACGAGGACGGTGCGACCTTCCGGGAGAACGCGATCAAGAAGGCGTGCGCGATCGCGGCGGCGACGGGCCGGCGTGTGATTGCCGACGACTCGGGCCTGGAGGTCGCGGCTCTGGACGGCGCGCCGGGCGTGCGCTCGGCGCGCTACGCCGGCGCGGGCGGCAACGACGGCCGCAACGTGGCGAAACTCCTGGCCGCCCTGGACGGCCGCAGCGACCGCCGGGCGCGGTTTGTCTGCGTCGTGGCCGTGGCGGGTCCGGAGGGCCTCGTCGGCACGGCCGAGGGCGAGGTCCGCGGCCGCATCGGCGACCAGCCGCGCGGGCAGGGCGGCTTTGGCTATGATCCGGTCTTCATCCCCGATGGCTACGAGCAGACCTTCGCTGAACTGCCGGACGAGGTCAAGAATGCCATGAGCCACCGCGGCAGGGCCCTCGCTGCCGCCCTCGCGCAGGGCCTCCTGGCCGCCCAGGCCGGCTGAGGCGGCAGCGCCTCGCCCGCCCTGAGGCGCCTCCCTCACGGCGGCAGAACGGCGTCGACAGGGCCGACTCCCTGGCGCCAGTCCAGCACCCGCACCGCCCCGACCGGCCGCCAGAGGGCCGGGTCCGTGGCGCGGAAGACCGCCGTGGTGGGCAGCCCGAGGGCGGCAGCGAGGTGGGTGACGCCCGTATCCGGCCCGACGAAAGCCGCCGCGGCGGTGCTCAGGAGCCGGCGCAGTTCCGCGAGGCTCGGGCAGCGGACCTCGTGGAAGGCCAGGCCGGCCTGCGCCAGGGCGGCACCGACGGGCTCGACCAGCGCCAGGTCGGCCTCGCCGAAGGAGAGCCACAGCGGCCGCTGTGCCGTCGCGTGATTCCACCGTGCGAAGGCCCCCACTGCCGCGGCGTCGAGGCTCTTGGAGGGGCTCCCGCTGCCGGGGTGGATCCACAGCGCCGCGCCGTCGCAGCGCGGCCGCGGCATTGCCGGGGTCTCGAGCAGGCCGGGCGGCGGCGTCAGGCCGGCGCCCGCGAAGAAGCGCTCGAGGATGTGCGGGGGGGCGCTCGGGCGGGGGTCGTGCCAGGTGACCGTCGACACGCCGGCACCCCGCAGCGACGCGGCCAGAGCGGCATCGCCGCGCAGGAAGACGTGCACTGCCGCACCCCGCAGGAGGTCGGCCGCCGCCGCCGGCAGGGCCAGCCCGGGGCTGAACAGCCGCGCCCCGACCGGGCCGTCGGTGTCGACCCAGGGCGCCGCCGACAGCCCCGGCGGCAGCAGGGAGCGGTACGGCCCGCGGCTGAACACGGCCAGGGGGCCGCGCCGGGCCAGGGCCTGCAGCAGCGGCAGGGTGAGCACGAAGTCACCCAGCGCTCCGAGCACGATCGCGATCTGG
>JAAZBY010000321.1 GCA_012513595.1 Chloroflexota bacterium | reverse complement strand
TTAATTTGTTGCATCACCTGCGTACAGTCAGGCGCGTTGTTCACGTCCGGATGGTACATGCGTGCCAGCCGCCGATAGGCAGCCTCAATGACCTCTGGCTCTGCCTGTGGGTCTACCTGTAGAATCCGATAGTATGTGTGATTCGTCACGTTCCCACCTCCCAGTAGGCTCTCACAGCAGAGCGTACACCGCTCCTACGGCAGCCCTGCCTCGCTGCACACGATCCGCGGTAACCTGTCTCGGGTGTCGGTTTCCTGCTGGACGGCATTGCCCCCGTCCAGGTCCATGCGGTACAGGGCGTGGATGCGGGCCAGCTCTCGGACGAGGATCTCTCCACGCGTCCCCTCCCGCCTGAGCCGGTTCATCTCCCGCCGAATGGCGGGGCGCACGATATGCCCCCGAAAGGCCTCCTCCATCCTGTCGCACAGGTCGCGCAGGCGTTCATCTTCCGTCTCGTTGCGGAATGCCCGCACCTCGCGTAGCAGCGCCCGCTGTGCGGCGGTATGCTCGGTGCGGTGGCGCAGCCCGGCCTCGCGTTGTTCGACTTCGGCGTCAAAGGCAGCCTTGATCTCCATCACGCGCCCGTTGTGGTCGGCGGGAAGGGGCTCGCTGGGCGTGTCCGGCTCGCACCGTAGCCAGGCCAGCACTTTGGGGGTCTCGCTGCTGAGGACACTCCCCTCCTCATCCAGGAGGTACAGGCGCCGATAGCGACCGGCCCGACAAAAGACGTACGTCTCCCGTACACCGACCCGCCGGCCGCAGCGTATCCCGTCCGCCAGGGAGGTGATCCGCTCGAACATCTCTGGATCCTGCTCTCGCAGGCGGCGGATAATCTCTTCCGCCTCGGAGAGGTCCAGCAGCCCCTCTCCCTCCTCGTCGGCTTCGAACTGCTCGATGTCGTGCCCCTCATAGATGGCGTACATGGCGTCTTCGTTCACGCGCTCCGAGGGGTCGAGGATGGCCGCGTCCTCGCCGATGGTGTCGTGGATCTCCTGGATGCGGGCGCTCAGGCTGGCGCGCAGGCCCAGGTTCTCCTCCAGGGCGGTCTCCGGCAAAAAGCTCCACGCCTGAATCCGATCGTGCTCCGAGCCGATGCGGTCGATGCGGCCCAGCCGCTGAATCAGGCGCACCGGGTTCCAGTGCAGATCATAGTTGATCAGGCGATCGCAATCCTGGAGGTTGAGGCCCTCGGAGAGGACGTCGGTAGCCACCAGCAGGTCGATGTCACCCCCGACGGCCGTGAGGGCGGCCTCTGCGTTCGCCTTGGGCGCAAAGCGCGCCACCAACGACACCAGGTCGCGGTTCCCGCTATAGACCACATCCAGCGCGTCGTCCAGGTCGGCGAGGTTCTCGTACAGGTAGCGAGCGGTATCGGCAAACTGGGTAAAGATCAGGCGCTTGCCGCTCTTGAACGCATCGCTCTGCAGTACCTTTCTCAGCGCCTGCAGCTTGTCGTCCTCGTGCGCATCGATGGGATCGACGAAGCGGAGCACCTCTTCCAGCACGCCGATGTCGTGGGCAATGTCGGCCATCAACCGCTCGATGTGAAAGTCCGATGCATCGTAGCGGCTGCAGACGGCCTCGAGCGCCTCAAAGAGGGCCGCCTCGTCCATCCGGTCCGCCTCGTGCAGCAAACGCTCGGCATCCTCGCCTGCCGGCACGATCCCCTCGCGGAGGGCAGCCAAAAAGACGCCGTGGGTATCCCGCATGCGCCGCACCGTCGCCCGGAACGCCTCGACGCTGGACTCGAACCGTTTGAAGAGCATGGTGCGCATCAGCCCGCCGAGGCGGGGCCCCACGCGCTGCAACTCCTTGTAGCGAGGCTCGCGCTGGCGCTTGGGCAGCACATAGCGGCCCAGCCCGTAACGCGCGTAACACAGGCTTCCATCGGCGTGCGGATCGCCGCCCTCCCTGCCACTGATGCGCAGGCGGATATCGTCGTACAGGCCGCTGTACGTATCCTCGATGCTGTAGCGAATCGTCTCCAGCACCCGCTTGGGGAAGAACTGCTTCCGCCCGCCCACCTGCACATAGGCGCGGCGCTTGCCGCTGCGGTACTGGGCCCACTCTTCCGGGTCGATCCGCTTGTCGGTCTCCGCGTCATAGCCGTACTGGCGCAGCACGTCTCGCCGCCGCCGACGGATGAGCAGGTGCCCGAGGAGGTCGGGAAGCCGCCGCTGCCCCTCCTCCACCAACCGGAAGAACTCCCGCAGGTCCGGGGGATCCACCGGCACCTGGGTGAGGTCCTGCTGATGGAAGAGCTTGATCTGGTGATAGATGTCCATGGCCGACGTGTTGCGCGGCGTGGCGGTGAGAAAGACGGCCCTCCGGTCGTTGGCCCCCAGGTAGGTCTGCAACACCCGGTAACGCTGGCTCTCGTTGGAGCGAAAGTTGTGGCTTTCATCCACCAGCACCAGGTCGCAGTGGCGGTAGACGGGATGGTCGCGGAGCCACTGGTCGCCCTCCACCTCGTGCTCGCGGAGATAGCCCATCGAGAGGACGTGGGCGTTCAGGTTGTAGCGGGCGTTGAACCCCTCCCACATGGCCTGCAGCGGCGCCGGGCAGACGATCAGCGGCTGCGAGCGCTCGTGCATCACATAGTGCTTGAGGAGCGCCGCACCGATGTACGACTTGCCGAGGCCCACCACGTCGGCGACAAAGCAGCCGCCGTAGGCGTTCACCATGCCGATGGCCTGCTGCACCGCGGCGCGCTGGAACTCGGCCAGCGCCTCGCTGATGTCATCGTCCCACAGGGGGCTGCCGGCGTCCGACACCTCCAGCCGCTCGCGCGCCAGTTCGTAGAGGGTCTTGAGGTACACCTCGTACGGCGTCACCTCGGCCTGGGCCCACGAGCCCGCCAGGACCTCCATCAGATGCTCGTCAAAGGGCTCGGCCTCTTCCCACAGGGCGTCGAACCAGTCGACCAGGGCGGCATGGTTGGCGTCGCCATGAACCAGGACGTTCAGCTCGGTGTTCGTCGTGATGCCGGCGAGGGACAGGTTGCTGGAGCCCACGACCGCGATCCCCGACGTGGGGGTGGGCAGGGGCCGGCCCGCCGCCGTGTACGACCGGCCGTAGGTGCAGATGTACGCCTTGGCGTGGAGCCGCCCCCGGGTATAGATGCGCACGTGGAGCCGCCCCTCGGCGATCAGGTCCGCCAGGACCGATACCGCCAGTTCCGCCTCGTCCGATTGGTCCATCAGCTCGGCCGACTCGGCCAGGGCCTCCGCCGCGGCCCGGGCCATGCGGGCCGCCTCGGCGGCGGGGCGGTAGCGCTCCGCCTCGGCCCGGCGCCCGGCCTCGGCCAGGGACTGGTAACCCTCGGCGATCTGCTCGATCGTCTGGCGGTTGGTGGCGTTGCCGATCAGGAGGCGCATCTCCTGGACGCCGTCGAGGACGTCGGCGAGGGCCTCCAGGCCGGAGAGGAAAAAGTAGCCGACGGCAAAGCGCGCCAGATCCGT
>JAAZBY010000320.1 GCA_012513595.1 Chloroflexota bacterium | reverse complement strand
GGGTCGGGGAACTACTTTGGGCCCGAGTTCACTGTGAAGATCGTGGTCGCTGTGCCGTCACGCCCGTAGGCGGCGCGTTCTGCGCGAAGCTGCCGCTGGAGCGCTGTGTCGCGCAGGGTGGCAGCCCGGTAGGGCGGCAGGTGGGGCCGGATGGCCCCACCTGCGCAGGCGGACGCGCCCTAGACGTGCTTGTCCGGCTCCTCCCAGTACAGGTGCTGGGCCGGCTGGAGGTGCTCGTCCTTGACGGCGTCATCCGACGGATACCCTCCCGGGTAGTTCCGTAGGCCATTCTTGCGGATGACGGCTCTGGGCAGCTGTCCGACGAGGCCTATCATGGGCAGTTCCTCTGCCCAGATGTCCAAGATCCCCTCGAAGAGCTTGTTGCGCTTGGCCTCATCGGCCTCGAGGCGCACCTGATCCCAGATGTCCCAGATCTTGCGGATCCAGTGATCTTGAGGCGGCTCTTCTGCGTTAGGGTCTTCTGGATTGGTGCGCCATAACGCCCAGGCCACTGCCCAGGGGTGGTCGAGCTCGGTTCCCAGGAAGTACTCCGGCGACACGATCGGCAGGACCGTGTAGTCGCCGCTCCAGGACCCTACGTCGACCTCGTTGGCCTGGAAGTGCTCTTCGTACAGCGAGCGCTCCACATACTTGTACGTGGACTTGATCCCCACGTCTGCCAGGTACTTGACCTCCATCTGGAAGGCGTCTTCATCCGTGGAACCGGCTGCGGCAGTCCCCTCAATGATGAAGGAAACGGGTTCGCCCGAGTGGTCCTTCCAGAGGCGGTAGCCGACAGCATCGCGCTCAGTGTAGCCGGCCTCATCCAGTAGGCGGTTGGCCTCCTCCGGGTCAAAGTCGAGGTAGGCATCGCTCAGCTTGGGGTAGTAGTTGGGCGATTGCTCGATCGGGCTGTACTGCCGTGGCTTACCCATGCCGTTGTACGCCAGCTCAATGATCTCTGCACGGTTGAAGCATAGCAACATGGCGATTTTGACGTTGCGCTGCTGGAAGAACTCGCGCAGGCGCTGATTCTTGCTGGTCAGGTTGGGCTGGATGCACAGGTGGTCGGGCCCCACGTTCAGGACAACCTCGTAGGCGCCCTTCTCCTGGCCATCTTTGAACAGGGTGTAGTTGCCGATGTCGACGTGTCGTCCCTGGCAGTCAACCTCCCCGTTCAGAACCCACATGTTGAAGGTATCGGTGGACTCGAACAGGCGATGGTGTACCCTGTCGATGTAGGGGAGCTGCTGACCCTCGGGGTCGACCTGCCAGAAGTAAGGGTTCCGTTGCAGGATGAACAGCTCCTCAGAGAGGGTGTTCGTGGCCACCCAGGGATCCGTGCCGGGGCGTTCCGGGTTCAGGTACCAGTTGTTGCGGTCCCCAAAGTAGGCAGCCCAGCTATCGAACCCCTTCTCCTTGATCTCGGCCTGCAGTGCGGCGGGATCGTCCGTTAGCTCCATGTGGTAGCGCTTCATGTAGTGCCCGGGGCTGTAGAGGGGCTGTAACGTGTGCGAGGCCACCGAGTAGACCAAGAGCGGGTTGGGGTGTGCGAACTTGTAGGTGACGGTGAACTCGTCGGGCGTCTCGAGCTCGGCAAGCACTTTGGGCGTCCCCGTACTGAGAACGGTTGGGATCGTGGGGCTCAGGTCCGTGTTCTGCGCCTGGTACTGGTAGTACCAGGCAAAGTGCTCACTGGTCAGGGGGACCCCATCGGACCACTTGGTGCCCTTCCGCAGGTTCCAGGTCCAGGTCGAGGCGTCTTCGTTGGTCTGCCAAGATTCGACTACGGCTGGGCGCAGCGTGAGGTCCAGGTTGAACGTGGCCAGGTTGTTGGAGTTGAGCTTGGTGGGGCCCCAGCGGTCAGAGACGCCCTTGAAGCCGCGACGCCAGGTGCCCCCGTACTTGCCGACCGACTCCACAGGGGCCAAGACATCGGGGCTCTCGGGGAGCCGCTCATCGACGGGGGGGAGCTCTCCTTTCGACACGAGATCGGTCAGCGTCGGGGCCTCGGAGTAACGGGAGACCTCGGGCTGGGCCTGCGGCTGCGGGGCCGGTGCCGTCTCCTGCGGCGTTTTTACCTCTCCGGCTGGCGCCGCAGTGGGCGTGGGAGACACGCAAGCGGCGGCTACTGTCCCGGCAGCAACCAGCGACGAAACTCGGATAAAATCACGACGCGATAGGCTGCTCATGGATCTCTCCTTCCGGCCATCTGCGCACCAGACGACTCCGGCATGCACGCGGTGCGTCGGTGCCCTGGGTCCAGTCGAGCAACGAACAGGCGCTATCAGCAGACGCACGCGGAGATCGTGGAGCTACACCTCCTTCCTGGCCGTGCCCGTATAGGGAGGGGAGAGGAGACCGGATCTCCGGTCGAGCGCAGGAGCGGAGAGGGGAGGGGAGCGTCGTTCCGCTTGCTGTGAGTATAGCGCAACCCATGTGGGCGCGCTACGCTTCCCACGTGAATGCCGCTGGATCGGGCGGCGGCGTGGGGGTTTGGGCAACCACTGTGGGCACAATGGAGTTCACCGTACTGGCCGCGGGCGCGGCAGCGCCGCGCCCGCAGGGGGGAACGTCTCGCATGAAGCTGCTGCTGGCACGACACGGTGAGAGCGTCGCCAACGTGTTGGGGGTCATCTCCAATCGCGACCTGCCGCATCCGCTGACCGAGCAGGGGCGGCGCCAGGCCGCGGGCCTGGCGGAGTGGGTGCGCGCCTATGCCCCAACCCGCGCCCTCGCCAGCCCGGTCGTGCGCGCCCGAGAGACCGCCGAGATCGTATCGGCAGCCCTGGGAGTACCGTGGCAAATCGCGGAGGCGCTGCGCGAGTACGACTGCGGCATCCTCGAGGGGCGCGGAGACGAGGCCGCCTGGGCAGAGCACCGCGCCCTGGCCGAGGAGTGGTTGGCCGGGCACGGCGACCGCCGCATCACCGGCGGCGAAAGCCTCGACGATATCCGGGCGCGCTTTGTGCCCTTCATTGAGGGGCTGGTGCGCGAGTACGGGCCGACGCCCCAGACGCTGCTGCTCATCGGCCACGGCGGGCTGTACCGTTGGGCGCTGCCCGCCGTGCTACGGGGAGCCGACGCCGCCTTCTTTGAGGCACACCCCTTCGGCTACGCCGGTTGTTGGGTGGCCGAGCTGCGGGGAGATGCGCTCGTCTGCGTCGGCTGGCGCGAGTAGCGGCGGAGGCTCCCCGCCCTGATAGGGCTGGTCTGCCCCAGTGCCGATAACCTAATCGGACGCCCCTCTCCTGCCCGCGTCGCCCATCCTTTCCCGCCTGTGAAACCTGGCCATGCGGCCAACCGTATACAGGACGGTGACTGGAGAAGGGCAGCGCAGCGGCAGAGGTAGCCCCGGGTGCCGCGTGAGGGGGGCGCAATGGCAGATGTCCGCATCGTCGAGTTCGGGCGGCTTACCGCCCGACGAGCAGAGGCGACGCTGAACACGCTCGTGAACCAAGGGTGGCGCATCGTCGGTTCCGGCGGCGGGGGAAGGGCGCCCTTCGGCTTTGTGGTGCTGCAGCGGGACAAGGCTGGGGCCGCCGAGCCCACCGAGGAGGCTCCGGGCGACACCCGCAGGCTGTAGCGGCGTGAAAGGAGCTGCGGCGTCAGGCGCCGGTTGGCGGACCGCCCGCCAACCGGTTCCTGTCCATGCGCAGGAACCGCTCAACCCAAACGCGGAAGGTCCAACGCCCGTCCCACCAGGCGCGGCCAGATCGCTGCACCCACTCCCAGATGAGCGAGCGGTCGTGCAGCATGAACAGGGGGAACCGCTGGGCGAAGCGCTCCACGTCGACCGTTGCAGGGAGGTAGGCGTGCAGGAAGGCGTAAGCCAGGTCATCCCGGCCTTTTTCGACGTACACCGCCCACAGCCGCGAGAGGTCGGCCTCGGGATGCCCGTAGGAGGCCTCCATCAGGTCGAACAGGCCGGTGATCTGCCATCTCCCGTCGACGACGTCGGCGACCATGTTGCCCGGCTTGTAGTCCTGCATAAAGAAGGTCGGCCGAAAGTCGTCCATGGCGGCCTGGGCCGCGGCGATGAGCTCGGCGGCCCACTCCAGGTCGCGGTCCGGCGTGTTGGCGTTGTAGGAGGCGGCGCGGCGGAGCAGTTCCATCGTCTGGCGCGCAAAGACGGGGAACCAGTCCCCCTCGTACGGCCGTATGCCGCCGCTCGCGGCATCGAACTTGCCGCAGAAGGGATGGGTCAGCCTCTGGGCCTCGGCGAGCAGCCTCCCCTGGGCAACGGCGATCTCCAGCCGGTCGGCGCCGCGCAAGGTCTCATCGACGTCGTCGGAGAGGTTTATCCCCGCCAGCCGCGGCATGATCACGTACGGCCAGCCAAAGATGGCCGGGTCGGGGTCCAGCAGGTAGGGATGGGGGACGGGGACGCGCGTGCGGGCGTGGAGCAGATCGGCGAACATCTGCTCGTTGGGGAACTGCCAGTCATAGTGGGGCTTGCCGCGCAGGACGAACTCGCCCCGAGAGCTGGTGACATACACGTTCTGCCCGAACAGGCCCTGTGCGATGGGTTCCGCGCCGAGGAAACGCCCCAGGCCGAACGTGTCGAGGGCCCGCTGGAACTGCGCGTCGCAGATGACGCCGAGACGTTCCGAGTACTTGCGCGCGCGCAGGTCTATGTCGCCTCCCCGGGCCACTGCGTGCCCACCGTAGAACGCACAGGACCCTGGCACGTGGCCACGTGCCAGGGTCCTCTCAGGCGGAGGGGGTGGGATTCGAACCCACGGTGACGCAAGCGCCACAACGGTTTTCGAGACCGCCCCGATCAGCCTCTCCGGCACCCCTCCACTATTCGGCTGCCAAGCCTCGCCGCTCTTCCCGCAGCCCCTGGAAGAACGCCTCCATCAACGCCGCGACCTCGTCCGCCAGGACTCCGGAGACCACCTCCAGGCGGTGGTTCAGCCAGGGCGAGCGGACCAGATCGTACACCGAACCGGCCGCGCCCGTCTTGGGGTCGCGCACGCCAAAGGCCACTCTCTGCACCCGCGCCTGTACCAGCGCCCCGGCGCACATCGGGCAGGGCTCCAGCGTCACGTACAGGGTCGCGCCCGCCAGGCGCCAGCCACCCCGTGTGCGCGCCGCCTCCCGCAGGGCCAGGATCTCGGCGTGGGCGGTGGGGTCGTGGAGCTCCTCCTTGCGGTTGCGCCCCCGACCGATGACGCCGTCCTGCCACACAACGACCGCGCCGACGGGGATCTCACCCGCCTCCGCGGCCGCCGCTGCTTCGGAGAGAGCCTCGCGCATCCATCGTTCGTGGCACATCAGCGGGCAAAAGTATAGCACAGCTCGAGACGCGCGCCAAAGATGACCTGCGACCGCACCTGGACGGGCGCCCGTCGACGTGTTACAGTCGCCTGTGGTGCTGTGCGGCGGAGGCCTCGTGACGGGGCGACGCCGCGGGAAAGTGCGTTGGGGGAACCTGTGTCGGACACGATCGATCTGCAGCTTGATGACCTAGCCTACGGGGGGGACGCCGTCGGGCGCTACGGCGGCCAGGTGGTGTTTGTGCCTTTGGGCCTGCCCGGTGAGCGGGTGCGCGTGACGTTGGTGCGCCGGCAGAAGCGGTACGCCCGCGGCCGGATTGTCGAGATACAAGAGCCCTCCCCCCAGCGCGTGGCGCCGCCCTGCCCGTACTACGGCCGCTGCGGCGGCTGCCAGCTGCAGCACCTGTCTTACCCGGGCCAGCTGGAGCACAAGCGCCGGGTGGTTGCCGCGCAACTGGAGCGCATTGGGCGCCAGGAAGGCGTCACGGTGCTGCCCACCCTGGGGATGGAGGATCCCTGGCGGTACCGCAACAACGTGCAGGCCTCCCTCACGGACGAGGGGGAGCTGGGCTTCCTCGCCGCGGGCAGCAACCGGGTGGTGCCGGTGGCGCATTGCCTGCTCCTGCACCCGCTGCTCGACGATCTGTGGGCCGGGCCGGCGCGCGAGGTCGCCCTGCGCGGCGCCGGGCGCGTCGAACGCCTCAGCCTACGGGCTGGCCTGGCGACGGGGGAGCGCCTGGTGATCCTCGAAGGGGTTCGCGGCCGGGTTCCGGACTTGCCGGCCGAGGGAGGGGCGTCCTGGGTTCAGAGCCGCGCTCACGGGGCCGCGCGCGTGCTCCGCGGCAAGGGGGACCTCGTCGAGGTCCTGGCCGGGCGGCGGCTACGCATCTCGGCGGAGGCGTTCTTCCAGGTGAACACGGCCCAGGCGGAGGTCCTCGTGGCGGTCGCCGCGCGGATGCTGGCCCTGGCCGGCACCGAGACACTGCTGGACGCCTACTGTGGCGTGGGGACCTTTGCCCTGACGGCCGGCCGCCGCGCGGGGCGCGTCATCGGCATCGAGTCGGCGGCGGGGGCCATCGTCGATGCGCTGGCCAACCGTCACGAGGGGGAGCCGGCCGAGTTCCTGGTCGGGCGGGTGGAAGAGGTGTTGCCGGGCGTGGAGGCCCACATCGACGCCGTGATCCTCGACCCGCCGCGGGCCGGCTGTGCCCGGGAGGTGCTAGAGGCGCTGGCGGCCCGGGAGCCGGGGCGGATCGTGTACGTCTCCTGCGATCCGGCCACCCTGGCGCGCGACGAGGCGGTGCTGAGCGAGCACGGCTACCGGCCGGAGCAGGTGCAGCCCGTGGACATGTTCCCGCAGACGTACCACGTGGAGACGGTGGTCTTGCTGTCAGGGGTGTAGCCCCTGGTTCTGTTGGTTTTCTGGGCTACATCCATCCTGTCCACTCGGCGTAAAAGACCGAGATGCGGTCGCGGACGCATATCGAGCCGAGTGGAAATGCGCGTAGGGTTGAGCGAACAGGCTGGGCAACACCTCTAGGGTTGTGGAGACAGCGCGATTTATCATAACGGGGCGATAGACCCCAAGATCATGTTATGAGAAGGAACAAAACAGGGATGGAAAAGGACCAGCATATCCTATCAATAGTCACAATTGCACTCTTGATTGTCGTATCGGCAACAGGAGTACTATCATTGGACTTCTCGGCAAGTTACGACGTAACGAATCAATACGGAGAGACGGTAAGGCTGTTTGGCCATGGCATATACGCGCATGACTCATACTTTGCAGCTCCGATTTTCATAGGAACTGACGTGATGATCCTCTTCATCTTTGTGCCCTTGTTTATTTATACCTATTTCCAGAATGCTAAAGAACCGACCAATATCACAAAGCCCAAGCTTATGTCGGTGTATGCCGTAGCCTGTTATTATGCAGCCAGCCTGTGCTTTGGAGTCACTTACAATCGGTATCATCTACTATACATAGGACTGTTCTCATGCACTCTTTTGGGGCTCTTTTCAACAATGCACGACATAGAGATCGAACGACTGAATCACGAACCCACAGCTGGCATCAGGATATTCCTGATCTTGTCCGGCGTTGCTCTGATTGTTGCTTGGGTGCCGGACATTGTGCAGGCGGCCATTGCGAATACAACACCCCCAGGGATTGACGTATATACAACCTCAACCACAAATGTGCTGGATATGGGCATTATTGGCCCTTTGTTTTTTGTATGTTTGCATCTTCTAATCAAGAGGGACAAGCTGGGAATCGTCATATTGGC
>JAAZBY010000319.1 GCA_012513595.1 Chloroflexota bacterium | reverse complement strand
GTGGCAAAGTCCGCGCCGCCACGGAAATCCATGGCGATCATGTGCTCGGCGTTGTCGATGTACTGCCAGTAGGCAGACAGCTCCATCGGCTTGAACGTCGTCTTGAGGCCAAAGGCGGTGAGCTGCTGGGCAAACGCCTCGCCGCCCATGAAGAAGATCGGCCAGGAGTTCATCGAGGCGATCTCGAGCTCCACGAGCTGGCCGTTCTCGTCGTGCCAGAAGCCGTCCCCTTCCTTGGTCCAGCCGGCCTCGGTGAGGTATTCCTCCGCCTTGTCGGGGTTGTAGGAATAGTCCTCGAGGGTGGCCAGGAACTCGGGGCTCAGGAACCGATCGCGGAAGGAGGGCACCATGCCGGTGACGAGATAGTCGGGCGGGAAGGTGCCCGGCTCGGTGATCGGCAGCACGCTCTCGCGGTCCAGCGCCAGGATGATCGCCTTGCGGACGAGCAGGTTGTCCAGCGGATAGCGGCTCAGGTTAAAGTCGATCGCCGGCTGGCTACCGGCCCGCGACCACATGACGGCCATGTCGGGCTGAGCCTTCTGCAGTTCCTCGAACACGTCGGGCGGCATGCCGTGCTGCTCGCCGTTGTACACACCTGACATAGCGCCGGTGATGTAGGCCTCCTGGCCGACGTAGCGCATGATGACGAACTCGTCAAAGTGCACGTTCTCGACGGCCCAGAAGGTCGGGCTCTTGGTCAAGAGCATCTCCGAGGTGGTAGCGCCGCCCATGTTATAGGCCCCGGTGCCCACGATCTCGGTGACAGTGGGCTTGAGCGTAAAGAGGTCCTCGCGGAGGGCCTGCCGCGCTGCCGTGGTCTCGTCATCCAGAACGCCGCCGGGCCCGAGCTTCTCGATGAGCGGCACCGCCTGATCGGCCCACTCGCCAAAGATGTGGTAGGGAGCACGGATCAGCACGTCCAGGGCCATCTGCTTCAGGATGGGGCTGGCCTCACGCCAGGTGAACACGACGGTGAAATCGTCGGGCGCCTCCACCTTGGTCAGGTAGCGCCACACCGTGGCGTTGTTCACGAACTCCAGGCGAAAGGTCGAGACCACGTCCTTGGAGGTGAACGGGGTGCCGTCGTTCCACACGACGCCCTTGCGGAGGTTGACGGTCAGGGTCACGCCGTCCTCGGTAAAGGACTCACCCAGCATGGGGTGGAAGGTGCGCTCGGGGACGGGCACGAAATCGAACAGCGGGTCCCAAACGAAACGCTGAGCCGATCCGATGCCGGGAGGCGCAAAGGGGTTACCGTGCAGGGCGTCGGGAGGTTCATAGTCGGCGCTGGAGACAAAGCGGGTCTTGCCACCGGCGCTCGGTTCCGCTTGCCCGGGAGCTGGGGCAGGCGCTGCCGCGCCGCCGGGCGCCGCCACGGGGCCGCCGGCAGGCTCCTGAATCGGTACGGGGGCGCAAGCGGCCGCCATCGCCACTACGAGGAGTACTGCTAAGAACAGAGATAGCTTGTGCCTGGTCATGCAACCTCTCCTTTGGTGTAGCAGTCCTTTGCATAGCCGGAACGTGCTGAGCGAGCGCACTCTGCTGGCTGTTCCCCTCCTCTCTACTGTCAAGACGTGGGGCGTGCCGCCGCTGGGCCTGTCGACTCGGCGGTCCTAACCACGGGCCTACGTACCCGCGTGGTTGGCAAGGGAAAACAAAAGGCGCGCTCCGGTGTGCCGGCATCGCCGGCGAGCGCGCCCAATGGGCTGCGGACAGACTGCGGGAAAGAGTTGGCAAACGGACTGCTAGCGAGGGCAAGACGGGTAGCGGTCCTGGGCGGCGCCGCGGGGGGCCAGCAGGGGGCGCCGAGCGGCAATCCCGTGCTATCTGGCCAGCGGGGACGCTGATGCGGTCCGTAGAGCAGTCGGCTAGCAGGCATCGCTGTATCGATCCGCAGGGCTCCCGTCCACCGTGGGCGGGGTTAGCCTCGGCCGGCCAGCGCCGGGCCGAGGGCGTGCGGTTCCGACTATGTCAGGACGCTATCAACAAGAGAAGGGTGCGGTGCGGGCGCTACCCACGTAGCGGCACCCGCTCGGGTGGTCCGGCGATCGTCTGTCGGACCGTCTGGCTCCCGAACGCCTGGATCATACCGTGGTATACCTAGCATGTCAAACAGCAGCAGGCGTTGCGAGGGACGGTTGGCCAACAGCGACGCGGTCTGCTCTTCCCATATTGATGCGGGATGGGTAT
>JAAZBY010000318.1 GCA_012513595.1 Chloroflexota bacterium | reverse complement strand
GCCAGCGTCAGCCCCACCAGGAACAAGCGGCGCAGCCATCCGCCGGCGCCGCTTTCGCGCGGTGCGGTCACGGAGACAGCCCCTCGATCGTGATCGGCCCGACCAGGGCATAGTTGCCTCGCGACTCCTCGCCAGAGACGGGCAGCCTCTCCTCGCTCCCGAGCAGATAGAGGCCCACGTTCAGGAAGTAGCGTCCCGGCGCGAGGCCAGCAGGGAGCGCCAGAGAGTGGCCGTCCATCACGCGCTCGTCCATGTCCCAGTAGGAGGTGGGGTAGTTGCCGCGCACGGGTTGCTGGTCGTCCTGAGCGACGAGGTTGCCGACCTCATCGAGCAGGTGGACGAACACCGTCCAGTCCTGCGCCAACGGGCCGACGCGCCGCCAGTACAGCCTCACGTCCAGAGTCTGGCTGGCGCCATCGCTGGTGTGGGTGACGCCGTAACCCTCCAGGGCGACGCTCTCGCCGAAGCGAAGGTCCAGATCCTGGGCGGCTTGGGGCTCCGTGCGGCGGGCCGGCGCCACCCGCACCCGGGCGATCTGCGGACCGGTGCCGACGTCGGCGCCGGCGGCGTCCTGCGCCGAGAGGTGGACCATTCCCTCGCGACGATAGAGCCCCACGCGCAGCGAGGCTGCGGTGGGCGCCTCCGCCTCGCCGGAGATGGGAATGACATAGTCATCGTACAGGACTTCGCCGGGAGTCCACAGGCTGGTCGGGTAGCTACCCATCCCGGGGTAAGTGTCGAGCTGGCCGATCACGGCGTCATCGCGCCCGTAGACGCGCAGGCTGACGGTGAGGTCTTCATCCATGGCGCCCACAGCCAGCCAGTACAGGCGCACGCGCAGTGCGTCACCCGTCAGAACGCTTGACTGGTCCATCTGGTAGCCCAGCAGGAAGACGTCCTCGCTGAAGCGGATGCCGAGGTCCCGCATGGTGAGGGGGGCCTCGTCCAGGGTCACCCGGGCGGGCATCGCATAGGCGGGGCCAATGGTGCGCCAGGGCGCCAAGGCCGCAGCACACAGGAACAGGCCGGCCAAACCACCCGCCAGGGCTGCGCGAGCGCGCCGCGGGATCAGGCTGCTCAGCCCCAGGCTGAGGAACAGTGAGATGCTGGCTGCAGCGGGAAAGAGCAGCCGCCCCTGCGGCCCGGTGATGGTGCGCGCAAACTGCGCGTAGGAGGCCAGATTGATCAGGAACCAGATGGCGGGCAAGCCGAGCGTGTGCCACGGCAGCCGGGCGAGGTTCTTGCGCATCCACAGCGCCCAGGTCAAACTAAGGGCCAGGCCGACACCGCTCAGGCCGGTCAGCAACCGCACCAGCACATAGTAGGCCTCATCGGCCACAACGTTCATCCAGCCAAAGACGCCCCAGTAGGAGATGAGTGACTCGGCCATCAGCGTGACGGTGCGCCACAGGGAAAGGGGCTGCTCATAGACGCCAAAGACGGCCCGCATGGTGCCCATGCTGAGGGGGTCACCGTACTGGATGGCATTCCGCATGTACCACCAGCCGCCGACGGCCAGGGCCGCGGCGATGCCGATCAGGGACGGCTGCGCGATGCGGGCCCAGAACGTGGCCGGCTCGCCGTCTGCCTCCTGGCTGCGCAGGCGCCAGGCGTTGGCGGCGTAGGCCAGCGGGATGAGTGCCAGGCCAGCCATCAGGCTCACCTTGGAGAGCATGCCCAGCCCCACGATAGCGCCCAATAGCGCCGGGGTCGCCAAGCGATCGCCCCAGCCGCAAGCGATCCGCACGGCCAGGTAAAGGGCCGCGCTGCCCAGGAGCGCGGCCAGGGCATCGTTCGAGACGGCCGCGCTGATGAACAGGAACTGCGGGTTGAAGGCCAGCAGGCTCGCCGCGCCCAGGGCTACGAGGGGGCGGTTGGGCAAGGCGGTGCGCGCCGT
>JAAZBY010000317.1 GCA_012513595.1 Chloroflexota bacterium | reverse complement strand
GCGCTGATCCTCGATCATGTCGTCGTTGGCCCGGCTAGGGATTGCGTCGCGCGCCGCGCCGGCCGGCCGGCGCGGCGCGCGACGCAATCCCTAGCCGGGCCAACGACGACATGATCGAGGATCAGCGCATGAAACCGTTACTATACCTGGACCACGCCGCCACGACGGCGACCGACCCGCGCGTTCTGGAGGCCATGCTGCCCTTCTTTAGCGAGGACTATGGCAATCCTTCCAGCCTCTACCGGTCGGCGGGGCGGGCGCGGCAGGCCCTGCAGAACGCCCGCAGCACGGTGGCCGAGGTGCTCGGCGCCCGGCCCAAAGAGGTCGTCTTTACCGGCTGTGGCACTGAGAGCGACAACCTGGCCATCCGCGGGGTGGCCCTGGCCCGCCGGCGGCAGGGGCGCCATATCATCACAACACCCATCGAGCACAGCGCCGTGCTGCAGACCTGCCAGCAGTTGCAGCAGGTGTTCGGTTATCGGGTGACCTACGTGCCGGTGGATAGTGCCGGGATGGTGGATCCCGATGAGATCGGCCGAGCCATCACGCCCGAGACCACCCTCATCTCGGTGATGTACGCCAACAACGAGGTGGGCACCATACAGCCCATCGCCGAGATCGGCCGCATCGCCCGGCAACGCGGGGTGACCTTTCACACCGACGCCGTGCAGGCCGGCGGGGCCCTCGATCTGGACGTCGAGCGGCTGCACGTCGACCTGCTGTCTCTCTCAGGGCACAAGCTATACGCCCCCAAGGGGGTCGGGGTCCTGTACGTGCGGCAGGGCACGCCCATCTTGCCGACGCAGACCGGCGGCGGGCAGGAGTTTGGGCTGCGCTCGGGCACCGAGAACGTTCCTTATGCCGTCGGTATGGCGCACGCGCTGCGCCTGGCCCATGACGTGCGCGCCTCGGAAGGGGAGCGCCTGCGCTCCCTGCGCGACCGGCTCATCCGCGGGGTCCTGGAGGCCGTCCCGGATGCCCGCCTGACCGGGCACCCGACCGAGCGGCTGCCGGGCAACGCTTCCTTCTGCTTTGGCGGCCTGGAGGGGGAGGCTCTCCTCCTGCGGCTGGACGTCGCGGGGATCTGCGCCAGCACCGGCTCCGCCTGTGCCTCGATGGAAGAGGCGCCCTCCCACGTCCTCACGGCCATGGGTATTGACGTCACGGAGGCCAGGGGCAGCCTGCGGCTGACCCTGGGGCGTGAGAACGACGACGAGGACGTGGCCCGCGTGTTAGGGGTTCTGCCGCGCATCGTCGCGGATCTGCGGGCCATGTCGCCCATCTATGCTGTCTGACGGATCCCGGGCGGCGCAGGACACGCAGGGATCGGCGACACACTGCAAGGAGTACGATGTACACCGATATCGTCATGGAGCATTTCAGCAATCCTCGCAACGTCGGGACCATGGACGACCCCGACGGCTACAGCAAGGTGGGCAGCCCCGTCTGTGGCGACCTGATGGAGGTCTACCTGCGCATCGCCGACGGGCGCATTGCCGACATCAAGTTCCGCACCTTTGGCTGCGGGGCGGCCATTGCCTCCAGCTCGATGGCCTCCACGATGATCAAGGGCAAGACGATCGAGGAGGCCAGCCGCCTCACCGATGCGCGGGTGGCCGAGGAGTTGGGTGGCCTTCCGGAGGCCAAGATGCACTGCTCCAACCTCGCCGCCACCGCCATCCAGGCGGCCATTGCCGACTACTATGAGCGGCACCCCGAGGCCCGCAGTCAGCAGCCCGCCTAGCCCCGGCGGAGGCACCCTGCCCATGACGAGCGCCCGACGCGTCGCCGTAGCCATGAGCGGTGGGCTGGATAGTGCCGTCGCGGCAGCCCTCCTCCTGGAGCGCGGGTTCCGGGTGGAGGGCGTGACCATGCGCCTCTGGCATGAGCGGCCAGGCACTCAGGATGAGGCCATCGCTGCCGCCAGGTCTGTTTGCCGGGCGTTGGGCATCCCGCATCGCGTGGTCGACCTGCGGCAGGTCTTTTACCAGGACGTGGTCGGCCGCTTCCTCCGGGAGTACGCGCGCGGGCGCACGCCCAACCCCTGTCTGCCATGCAACCGTCTGCTCAAGTTCGGGGCCCTGCTTGCCGAGGTGCGCCGCAGCGGGATTGACACCCTCGCCACGGGCCATTATGCTCGCGTCGACAAGGTTGATGGCCGCTATCGTCTGCTGGTAGGCAGTGACCGGCACAAGGACCAGTCCTACTTCCTATACACCCTCGGCCAGGCGCAGCTGGCGGCGCTCGAGTTCCCGCTCGGCACGCTGACCAAGGCGCAGGTACGGGACCTGGCTCGCCAGCGCGACCTGCCGGTTGCCGAACGCCCCGAGAGCCAGGACGTGTGTTTTGTGCCGGGTGGCTACCGGCAGTTCCTGGCCCGCCGGCTGCCGGGCGCGGCGATCCCGGGGCCCATCGTCAGCACCGACGGCCGCACCCTTGGGCAACACCAGGGGTTACCCTTTTACACCGTCGGGCAGCGCGAGGGGTTGGGCATCTCTGCGCCGTACCCTCTGTACGTGCTGGGCATCGACCCGCCTCGCAACGCGCTGATTGTCGGCCCGGCGCAGGCGCTGGAGCGCCCGATGCTGGAGGCCGAGGAGGTCTCCTTCGTCTGCGGCAGCCCGCCGGCAGAGGGGGAGGAGGTCGAAGTCAGGATTCGCCACCGCGCCCGCCGGCAGGCCGCGCGGGTGTGGCCGCTGAGAGACGGCCGGATGCGCGTGCGGTTCGCTGCGCCCCTGCGCGGCATCGCCCCCGGGCAGGCCGTGGTGCTGTATTCTGGCGACGAGGTATTGGGCGGCGGGATCATCGCCGGGGCGGTGGATTAGGGCAGCGCCATTCCGTCCGGCATAGGCGTGGCAGGAACGCACATGTTTGCAGCACCACTCTTTATCATGGGCTCCACGGTGGCCACGATCTGGGCAGCGCTTTTTCACCTGGTGTACGGCAGGCGGTTCAGCGACCTGATCCTGTACTGGTTCGTTGCCCTAGTGGGCTTCTTTGTCGGCCAGGCCCTGGCAGACATCGCGGGCCTGCGCTGGCTGTTGCTCGGCCAGGTGCACATTGTGGAAGGGACCGTCGCCTGCGGCGCGGCCATGGCCTTGGCGCGCTGGCTGAAGAGCGGATGATTTCCGGGGCGCCCCGGTCGGCGCGCCCACTGGTGAGCGAGGAGGAAGGGCCATGTGGCTGGCAGTAGTGAGGGACGTGGCAATCGTGCTGCTGGCCCTGGAGACTCTGGTGATCGGTGGCCTCCTCGCCATCACCCTGCTGCAGATTCGCTCTCTGGCGCGCATGCTGCGCGAGGAGATCCTGCCGATGCTCCAGTCGGCCAACGACACGGTGGCCACGGTCAAGGGCACCACGCGGTTCGTCAGCGACAAGGTCGTCGATCCCATCATCAAGGTATCCAGCGCAACCACGGGGACGCTGCAGGCCCTCCGCAGCCTGTTCAGCGTCAGGCAGCGCAGGGGGCGGCCGGGCCGCGCCGCGGCCGCGCAGGATGCCGCCGGTCCCGGATCCACAGACACGGGTAGCCAGCAGCGGGGGGAGGACAACACATGAGCACGGATAACTCGGGTGACTTTATGGCGGGGCTGTTCCTTGGGGCGCTGCTGGGCGCTGCTGCGGCGCTCCTGCTGGCCCCTGCGCCGGGGGTAGACCTGCGCAAGCGCATCAGCGAGCGTAGCAAAGATGTGCGCATCCGCGCCGGGGGCAGGACCTGTACCGTCGAGGAGCTATCGGGCGCCATCTCCAACAAGGGGCACGTGCTTATCGACCGGGGCCGCGCGCGGTTGCAGGAGGTCGTTGCGGAAGGGCGACAGGCCGCCGCCCGCAAGAAAGAGGAACTCATGGCCCAGCTCGAGGAGGCCCAGGCCGCTGCCCGGCCGGGCGCACAGCAGCCGACAGAGATCGAGCTGACCTGACGCCCATCCGCTTGGCGTTACACCCCCGGCCCCGCAGGCGCCCTGCCTGGGCCGGGGGTGTGCTGTCTAGTCCCCGCGCACCTGCCGCATAGCCACCGGCAAGAGCGGCAACAGGTCCCCGGCCAGGAGCCCTGCGGCGCCGATCTCCTGCCGACGCAGCGCGCCGGCCAGCCCGTGGAGGTACGCCGCACAGACCGCGGCATCGTAGGCCGATAGGCCCTGGGCCAGCAGGCCCACCACGGCCCCCGCCAGGACGTCTCCGGAGCCCGCCGAGGAAAGCAGCGGATTGGCAAAGGGGATGATGGTGGCCCGGCCATCGGGCGCGGCCACCACGCTGTAGGCCCCTTTGAGCAGCACGGTCACGCGCCAGCTGGCCGCCTGCCGGCGGGCCAGCCCCAGGCGGTCCTGGGCGATCTCGGCGAGGCCCACCCCTGTGAGCCGGGCCATCTCGCCCGGAT
>JAAZBY010000316.1 GCA_012513595.1 Chloroflexota bacterium | reverse complement strand
TATTGCACATCGCTCGCTGGGATGGTAGCACCTGGCATCCTCTCGGGGCCGGGGCCAACTCCTTCGTTTACGCACTCACGTTTGGGCCGGACAAAAACCTGTACGTCGGCGGGATATTCACAAGGGTAGGGAGCATCACGCTAGCCCAGAGCATGGCCATCTGGAACGGCTATTCCTGGCTACACCTGGATGCCCGATTGCCAGGCATTCCGGCTAGCAACGCCATGCGCTTCGTGGGCGACTCGCTGTACATCGGCTTCACCACGGCAGGCACAGCGCTCGCCTCAGGCTATACCACCGTCACCAACCCCGGCAACGCGCGGGTCCACCCGGTGGTCACCGTGACGGCCACCGGTGGACAGGTGACGCTACAGTCCCTGGCCAACGAAACGACCGGCCAGCGCATCTTGTTCGACCTCACCGTGCTGGCCGGCGAGACGATCACGATCGACACGCGGCCGGGGTCGGCGGGGCTGCGCTCCGACTATCGCGGCACGGCCCTGGGCGCGAACCCGCTGGCAGGCTCGCAGCTGGCCAGCTTTGTCCTCGATCCGGGGGAGAACGTCCTGAGCCTGTTTGCCGATGAGACGCCAGGGGGCACGGCGACGGCTCAGGTCCGCTTCCGCCCCGCCTACTGGAGCACCGACTGATGGCCGAGTACGAGCTGTACCTCGCGACGGCGCTGGGGGTGCGGATCGCGCCGCTCACCCGCTGGACGGCGCTGACCTGGTCCCTCTCCGCCAACGGGATCGGCCAGGTGGAGCTCACGCTGCCGGCACAGGATTTCGCCCGAGGCCTCTACGCCGTCGATCGGCGGCTGGAAGTGTGGCGACAGCCGACGGGGGGCGCGATGGGCCTGGCCGGGGTGTACCTGCTGCGCGCCGTCGAGCGAGCCACCGAGACGGCCCAGAGCGTCACGCTGCGCGGGCCGAGTGTGGACGACCTCCTGACCCGCCGGATCGTCGCCTACCCGGCGGGCTCCGCCCAGGCGGACAAGACCGGCCCGGCGGACGATCTCATGAAGGCGTTCGTGCGGGAGAACCTCGGGGCACTGGCCAGCGTGTCCGCCCGCGACCTCTCAGGGCTGGGCTTCTCCGTACAAGGGGATCTGGGCCAGGCGCCCCAGGTGACCAAGGGCTGCGCGTGGCGGCATCTGCTCACGGTGCTCCAGGAGCTCGCCGAGGCCTCGGCGGCGCTGGGGACGCCGCTCTGGTTCCGGATCGTGCCCGTGGCCGGAGGACTCGAGTTTAGGACTAGGGTGGGGCAGCCGGGCGCCGATCGCACGGGGATGACGCAGCCGTTCTCGCTGGAGTCGGGCGCCCTGGCCAACGCCAGGCTGGTCGAGGACTGGCGCGATGAGGTCACCTATGTCTACGGCACGGGCCAGGGGGTCGAAGAGGCTCGGGAGGTGATCGAGGTACAGGACGCCGAGGCGCAGGTTGCCAGCCCGTACAACCGCCGGGAGGCGCTGGCCGATGGGCGCACCTACTCGACCACGGCAGGGCTGACGGCGTTCGCCAACAACCGGCTTAGGGAGGCGCGGGCGCGGCGCACGTTTATGGCGGACCTCCTGGACGTGCCCGGCGCGCGGCTGGGCGTCGATTGGGAGTTCGGCGATCGCGTGGTGGCCCAGTACGAGGCGGAGCGCTTTGAGGCGGTGGTGACGGCGCTGCGGGTAAGCGCGCAGCGGGGGGCGGAGACGGTGGCCGCGCGATTGCAGTGGAGCGAGTGACGTGCTGAGTGAGGACCTGGTACGGGAGATCGTGGCCCTCCGCCGGCGGGTGGAACGGCTGGAAGCCCAGGAGCCGGTGGCCGGGGCGTTGCGGGGCGCTAACGCCGAGATCGACGCGCAGGGATTCGCGCGGTTCCGAGGCGTGGCGAGCCCCGGCGTGCCCTTTGCCACGGACGCGCTGTTCTGCTGCCACTTCGACGGGCCGGCGCCCTACGAGACGGACTACTCCCTGAACACGACCGGGCACCGGGGGCAGGAGGCGACGCGCAGCGGAGGTGTCATCGGGCGACCGGGGC
>JAAZBY010000315.1 GCA_012513595.1 Chloroflexota bacterium | reverse complement strand
TCACCGCCCGCGGCGCCATCGACGACCGCCTGGCCGGCCTCGAGGCTGGCGCCGACGACTATATGCCCAAGCCCTTTGACCTGCGTGAGCTGGAGCTGCGCGTCGAGGCGCTCTTGCGCTACCGCCCGGCCGATGCGCCCGTCGGGCCGCTGTCCTTTGGGCCGCTGGAGCTCGACACCGGGGCGGGCCAGGTGCGCCTGGCGGGGCGCAGTCTGTCTCTGACGCCGGTCGAGTTCGCCCTGCTGCATTACCTCTGCGAGCACGCCGGTGAGGTGGTCGCCTCTGACCGGCTCCTCCGCGAGGTGTGGGACTACCCGGAGGGCTCGGCCGACACCTCCGTGGTGCGTATGCACGTCCTGAACCTGCGCCGCAAGATCGAGGACGACCCATCGCAGCCGCGCTTCCTGCTCACCGTGCCTCGGCGTGGTTATGTCCTGCAGGTCGGGGCCTGAGCCGGGACGGGAGACGGACCGTTCCAGGGAGGAGTACGGCGCGTTCTATGGGCAACGTATTGGTGGTGGATGATGAGGCGGGGATCCGCCGGGTACTGTCGGCGGCGTTGCGGGCGCAGGGTCATGTCGTCATCGAGGCCGACGACGGCCTCAGCGCGCTGGAGGCGCTCCGCGCCCAGCCGTGTGACCTGGTGATCACCGATTGGCGCATGCCGCGCATGAGCGGCGACCGCCTGCTGGCCGAGGTGCAGCGCCTGGCCCCGTCGACCGACGTCATCATGATGACGGGGTATGGCTCGATCGAGTCGGCCGTCGCCGCGATGAAGGCGGGTGCCGTGGACTATATGACCAAGCCGCTCGACCTGGCCGACGTGCGTGAGAAGGTCGCCCTGCGCCTGGCCGAGCGCGCCACGCGCGGCGGGGTGGAGGCGGTCTCACCGGTGGGGCCGCTGATCAGCCTGTCCAAGGCGATCACGCAGTCGCGCTCGGCGGCCGACATGATGGACGGCGCCATGGACGTGGTCGAGAGCACCTTCCGCCCCACGGCGCTGCGCATGGCCACCTACGGCGGGCCGCTGCGCGCCCGGGTGGTGGTGGCCTATCGCGGGCAGGCCGCGCTGCTGGCCGATTGGGCGCTACGTCCCACGGCCACCCTCGAGGCGCTGGCCGCCCGCCCCGAGCCGTGGGCCTTCCTCGACGCCTCCGGCCATGCCCTTCCCGCCGGCAGCGTGGCGGGGCCCGGGCTGGTGACCCCGCTGACGGGCGAGAGCAGCGTGGTCGGCGCGCTGACGCTCCTCCGCGCCGGCGATGCCCCGCCCTACACTTGGGACGAGGCCCGCGCGCTGCGCTTCCTGGCGCAAGAGACGGGGCGCGCCCTGGAGGCCGCCGCCCTGACCCGCCGCGCCGACGCCGCCCGCGACGTGCGCCGCGCGCGCCGCTCGATCAGCCTGGTCCTCTCGCGGGTCATCGAGACGTATGACGCCTTTACCCACGAGCATTCCCTCCGCGTGGCCCAGCACGCCGAGCGCCTGGCGGAGTGCGCCGGGCTCACCCCCGACGAGGCCGACGACGTGCGCATGGCCAGCCTGCTGCACGATATCGGCAAGCTAGGCGTGGCCATGACCACCCTGCACAAGCCGATGGGCCTCACGGAAAGCGAGTACGACCTGGTCAAGCTCCATCCGGTGATGGGCGCCCGCATCCTGGCCGGGCTGGAGATCCTCTCGGACCTGGTGCCGCTGGTGCTGTATCACCACGAGTGGGTGGACGGCACTGGCTATCCGGACGGCCTGTGCGACGGGGAGATCCCCCTGGGAGCGCGGATCATCGCCGTGGCCGACACCTACGACGCCCTGGCCCACGACCGCCCCTATCGCGCCGGCAGGGGGCCGGAGGAGGCGGCGCGCCTCCTGAGCGAGGCGGCCGGCACCCAGCTGGATGGGGGGCTGGTCGAGGCCTGGGTACGCTGCCTGGACGAGGACGCCGCCGCCGCGGCCACGTCGCCCGACGCGTCGCCATGACCGGCCGGCCCCGCCCGCGGGCAAAAAGGGGCCTGGAGCCGTCCTATGCGCCGTGCCGCACAGCGGCAGGCGTGAAAACGGGGCGCAGCCGCAGATGCTGCTGCTGCGGGCGCGGCCCGATGACCAGTACACACAAGCGCGAGAGAGGAGGCAGACGCCGCCATGGGAACCATCCTGGTCGTTGACGACGATGCCGCGGTCCGCCGCGTCGTAGTGGCCGCCCTGCGCGAAGAGGGGCACACCGTGCTCGAAGCGGCGGATGGGCTGCTGGGGCTCGAGCTCCTGCGCTACACCGAGTGCGACCTGGTGTTTACCGACTGGCGCATGCCCCGCATGGGCGGCGACCGGCTGCTCGGCGAGGTGCGCCGCCTGTTCCCGGCCACCGACGTCATCATGATGACGGGCTATGGCTCGATCGAGTCGGCCGTCGCCGCGATGAAAGCCGGCGCCGTGGACTATATGACCAAGCCGCTGGACCTGCAGGACGTCTGCGACCGGATCGCCATGCGGCTGGCCGAGCGCGCCGCCCGTCGCGGGCTGGGGACGGTCAGCCCGGTGGGGCCGCTCATCCGCCTGTCACAGGTGATCGGGCGGGCCCACTCGGCGGCCGAGCTGCTCGACGGGGCCATGGACGTCCTGGGCGATTCCTTCCAGCCGACGGCGCTGCGCGTGGCCACGGTGGGGGCGCCGCTGCAGGCCAACCTGATGGTGGCCTACCGCGGCAAGGCCGGGTTCGTGGCGGGCTGGCCCCTGCCGGATGAGGCGGCGTTGGGGGCGCTGACCCAGGCGGCCCAGCCGTGGCTCTTTCTGGATGCGCAGGGGCAGGCGCTTCCGGAGGGCACCCTCGAGGGGGCGGGGGTCCTCGTGGCGCTGGCGGGGCCGCCGGGCGCGGCCCTCTCTGGCGCGGCCACCTCGGGCGGCACGGTCGGCTCACTGACGCTCTACCGCGCGGCGCCCGCGGCGCCGTTTACGCGCGAGGAGGCCCGTTCGCTCGTCTTTATTGGCCAGGAGATGGGGCGCGCCCTGGTGGCCGACGCCATCACGCGCCACGCCGATGCCGCCCGCGACGCGCGGCGGGCGAGGGTCTCGATCACGCAGGCCCTGTCTCGCGTGATCGAGGCGTACGACGCGGAGGCGTACCAGCACTCCGTGCGGCTGGCCGCGGCCACCGAGCGGCTGGCCAGGTGCGCGGGCCTCCCGGAAGGGGAGGCCGAGGAGGTGGGCATGGCGGCCCTCCTGCACCACATCGGGGAGCTGGGCTTTCGCGCGATCGGGGCGGAAGGGGTGGCGGCCCTGGCCGGGCACGAGCGGGACCTGGCGCGGCTGGTTCCGTCGATGGGTGGCCGCGTCCTGGCCAGCGTAGACACGTTGGCCGGCCTGGCGCCGACGGTCCTGTACCAGCACGAGCGCGTGGACGGCAGCGGCTACCCGGACGGGCTGGTGCGCGGGGACATCCCCATCGGCGCGCGGATCCTGGCCGTGGCAGACGCTTACGACGCCCTGGTGCACCCCCAGGACGGCGCGCCAGGGGCGGCCCCTGCCGAGGCGCTCCTGCGGCTGCGCGAGGCGGCCGGCAAGACGCTTGACGAGGGGTTGGTCGAGGCCTGGGCCCGCTGCGTAGAGGGGGAGGGCGCCTCCGGCGGGTGAGTGCTCTGGAGCGCGCAGGCTTGCCTGCGCTTTTCCGCCGCACACGGCGGGCCGCACACCGGCAGGGATGAAGCCGGGGCGCGCGGCGCGCCGATATGGAGTCGTCATGTGCGCCGGGGGCACACCGGCAGGGATGAAAACGAGGCGCGCGGCGGGCCGATATGGAGTGCGGCGCCCCAGCGCCGCTCCG
>JAAZBY010000314.1 GCA_012513595.1 Chloroflexota bacterium | reverse complement strand
TAGACCCCCGGGGTCCCGGCGGAAGACCGCCGGAAGACCCCGGGGGTCGAGACGCTGCCGCCGGAAGACCCCGGGGGTCGAGACGCTGCCGCCGGGAGACCCCGGGGGTCGAGAGGCGGCCGCCCGCCGGCAGGCCGCGGGGTCGGGGGGCGCCCGCCCGCCGGCGGAGCCCGGGGCCTGTGGCGCCTACCCCAGCGCGGCCAGGATCTCGCCGGGGGGGTGCGCGCCGCGCTGGGTGATAAAGGCCGTCACGTAACGCGCCGGGGTGACGTCAAAGGCCGGGTTCTTGGCCCGCGCCCCGGCCGGCGCCACCCGCACCCGCCGCAGGTCGCCGGCCTCGTCCAGCCCCTCGGCGTACAGCACCTCGTCCTCGTCCCGCTCCTCGATCGGGATCGCCTCCCCCGAGGGGCAGGCCGGGTCGACGGTGCTCAGCGGCGCGGCCACGTAAAAAGGAATGCCGTGCACGTGCGCCAGCACGGCCTTCTCATACGTGCCGATCTTGTTGGCCACGTCGCCATTGGCGGCGATGCGGTCGGCCCCGACGATGACCGCGTCGACCTGGCCGCGCTGCATATAGTGGCCGGCGGCGTTGTCGGCAATGATGGCATAGGGGACGCCCTCGCCCCCCAGCTCCCAGGCCGTCAGCCGGGCGCCCTGGCAGCGCGGGCGGGTCTCATCGACGTAGACGAAAACGTCCTTGCCCTGCCGTGCGGCGGCGTAGACGGGCGCCAGGGCGCTGCCCCAATCGACAAAGGCCAGCCAGCCGGCGTTGCAGTGGGTCAGCACGCGCGCCCGCTGGCCGAGGAGCGCGGCCCCGTGGCGGCCGATCGCCTGGCCGGCGGCGGCGTTCTCGTCGGCCAGGCGGCGGGCCGTCTCGACGGCGGCGCGCCGCCCCTCCGCTACGGAGCCGGCCCCCAGCGCCGCCTCTAGCACGCGGTCGATGGCGTAAAAGAGGTCCACCGCAGTGGGGCGCGTGGCGCGCAGCACCCCAGCCCCGCGGGCCAGCGCCGCGGCAAAGCGCGAGTCGGCCGGGGCGGCCAGGGCCGCCTGGGCCAGGCCGTAGCCCGCCGCCGCCCCGATGGCCCCCGCCCCGCGGACGATCATCGTGCGAATGGCGGCGGCCGTGTCCTCGTAGGTGGGCAGGTCGATCACCTCGAACCGGTGGGGCAGCAGGTGCTGGTTGATCATGCGCACCGTGGCGCCCTCCAGCCACACCGTCCGATAGGGAATGCCGTCCACATGCATCGCGCTACCTCCCGCGCCGCGCTATCGCGCCGTAACTAGAACCCCCGCGCCTTGTCGATCTGGTTGCGCAGGGGGAGCTCGCCACGCAGCAGGCGGGCGAGGTTCTCGGTAAAGATCTCCAGGATGTGGGCCGTCTCATACTGGGTGCCGCCGGCCACGTGCGGGGTGATGAGCAGGTTGGGCTCCTCCCACAGGGGGGAATCGGCCGGCAGCGGCTCGGTGGCCGTCACGTCGAGCGCCGCGGCCGCCAGCCGCCCCTCGCGGAGCGCCGCCAGGAGGGCCGCCTCGTCGATGATCCCGCCCCGCGAGATGCCCACCAGCATGGCCGTCGGCTTGAGGCGGGCCAGTTCCTCGGCGCCGATCAGGCCCACGGTCTCGGGCGTCCAGGGGACGGTGACGACGACATAGTCCGCTTCGTCCAGCAGCCGACCCAGCCCGTCCGGCCCGCACAGCCAGGCGACGCCCTCGGGCGCCTCGGCGGGGACGGCGTCGACGGCCACCACGCGCATATCGAAGGCGGCCGCCCGCCGGGCGATGGCCCGCCCCACCGCGCCCAGGCCGATGATCCCCATGGTCGCGCCGGTCAGCTCGCGCATGGCGGGGCGCAGCTCGCGGTTGGCCCACTCGTGGCGCCCCTGGGCGAAAACGTACTCGCGGATGCGGCGGGTAAAGGCCAGGATCATGGCAAAGGTGTGCTCCGCCAGGCAGGCGCCGTGGGTGCCCCGGGCTGAGGTGAGCAGCACCTGCCCCGCGGCCAGCTCGGGGATGGCCAGGAAGCGGTCGATCCCCGAGGAGGGGGACTGGATCCAGCGCAGGCGCCGGGCGGCGAGGAACTCTTCGCCTGAGAGCCAGCCGAGGTAGACGTCGGCGTCGGCCAGGGCGGCGGCGAGGCCGGCGCGGTCGGGGCAATGGGCAAAGGTGATGTCGGGGTAGCGGGGGCGCAGGGCATCGAGGACCGATTCGAGGGCCAGGTTATTGGGGCCAACGAGGACCTTCATGCGCGAACCTCCTGCTGATGGGGCCGAGGCGGCCAAGGTAGCGGACCGGAAGGGCGGGCGGGCGCCCACGTCCCCGCGGAGCGGCACGCCCCCCGCGCCTTGTCATTCCGAGGTCTTCCAGGCCGTCTGCGGCCCGGAATCTCGTCTTGGACTGGCGTCTGCTGAAGTGACGCAAAGACGAGGTCCCGGCCGGCGGACCGGCTGCCCGAAGACTCCGCTCGGGACGACAACGCAAGCTAGCACTCCCGCGGGACGCCCGGGCGGGGCTCCCCCCGCATGGGGGGAGCCCCTGGCGCGCGGACGGCGGCGAGCCTTTGTGCCTTCGGGGTCTTGCCGCGCCGGAGCGGCGCTGGGGCGCCGCACTCCATACCGGCCCGCGCGCGCCTCGTTTTCATCCCTGCCGGTGTGCGGCCTGGCGCACATGACGACTCCACATCGGCCCGCCGAGCGCCTCGTTTTCATGCCTGCCGGTGTGCGGC
>JAAZBY010000313.1 GCA_012513595.1 Chloroflexota bacterium | reverse complement strand
GGCCGTGGCGCTCGGCTGGAAACCGGCATCACCACGCCCGGCGTAGAAGGCGCGACTGACGCCACGGCAGAGCTCGTCGTTGAGCCGGTAGGTGACGCGCAGCGGGAGCAGAGCTTGGGGTTGGGCGTGCCGAAGCTGAGCGAACACGGACAAGGCCCAGGGCTCCTCGGCGATGACGGCGGCAAACACCGGCGGCATCTGGCGGTCGTCGCCGAAAAGCTGCACGGATCCCGCCCCGCACAACCCGGCGCAGGCCCCTTGCGTGAGAGGAAGCTGGCCGGCCTCGTCGATCAGAAGCACGTTGGGCAGCACGCTGCCGCCAGGCGCGAGCATGAGCTGGTGCAGGGCGGCCATGTAGGTCATGCCGGCCACGGTGCCCTGATCGCGACAGCTCCTGTAGGCGGGCGACACGCCGATGGTGTCGGCCAGGGACTCCCGTCGCAGCGCGTCGCCCACCTTCAGCACCTCGCGGTCGGGGAAGAGCGACTTCACAGTGCTCAAGGCGTTGTTGACGGCCTGGTGGGTGGGCGCAACAACAGCCACCCGCTTCCCCTGGCGTAGGAGCGCCTCGCAGGCGAACGCCAGCACCAGGGTCTTGCCTGTGCCGGGCGGGCCCTGCACGCCCAAGAGCGGTGGGGCTCCGGCACAGGCCGCCACCACGGCCATCTGTGAGTCGTCCAGCGCCTGGCCAGACTCCCGCATAAGGGCCTGGCAGAGGGCGCGCCCGGCGCCGTCATCGCCGGTGGGCGCGGCCACCACTATCTCCCCCATCACGCGCCGGAAGAAGGTCCAGCCCGGCGCTCCCGGAGTGAGCTTCTGCAGGACGGAGCGAACTGACCCCAGGAGATCGATGCGCTCCTCCACAGCCACCCAGGGCCCGACGGGCAAGGAATCGCGCGCCGCCGGGACCTGCAAGACACAGCGGCGACCGGCATGCGAAAGCTCGGCCAGGGTACCGCGAAGGCGGGCCGGGCCGCACTGGAGCACCAACCGGTCGCCCTCCCGGAAGCGAGAGGGGTTGTCCGGGCACTCCAGCGTTACCGTGCCCCGGCCGTGCGACACCACGCTCAGGTTATCGATGGCCCGGCCCAGTGAGAGAAGGGCCTCCAGGCTGAGGAAGTCGGCGGTCTGCGCTTCGGCGGCGGCGGCCGCCGCCTCTTGCTCCACCAGTTCCAGCAGCACCCCTACGTCCGGCATGATGCCTGCCAGACCCAGCGGGATACTGACTTGATGGCCTCCACCCGTTGCGGTGCGTTGAGCGGCTGCAGGGGCTCGGTGCCGGACCCGGCGCCGGAAGCCACGGAGGCCAGGTCCAGCCCCATCAGGGGGCTGTGGACGAACTGCTCCACCACCCAGAGCAGGTCGACGAGACTGGAGCGGGGGACGGCGGAGCGGCCGCCCATGACATCTAGTAGCCCCAGCACGTCGGTGGCGCCGTACAAGGCAAGACGGTGATCTCGCACCAGGGAGGTCAGCTCGGAGCGGACGATCTCGGGCGGTCGGTTCTCCAGCCGCACCGACTGCAGGCCCCAGCCGGCATCGAAGTGGAGGGCACGGGGGGTGAGCTCGTCGCCGGCACGGCGCTCCTCTGCCAGGTAGGGGAACTCCAGGCTGACGGGAATGAGGTCGCCCAGACGATCGGGCTGCAGGGGGTGCACCAGAGGCGGCAGGCCCTCCTGCAACAGCCGGACGGCTCGGAGAGCCCGTTGACTCTCGACGTCTTTGAGCCCGGCGGCGGCGAGGGCATCTGGCGAAGCGCCCGGCAGGCCGCGCCAGGAATCGACCCCGGCACCCTGAAGCTCTCTGACACCGGGGCGCCCCAGGCCGGGTACCAGGGACAGGTGCTCCTGGGACACCAGGCGCGGCATGCACAGGCCACGCCAGTGGCAACTGGCACAGGCAGGCTGCAGGTGCGGGCCTGGCTCGGGGTCGGCCTGCCGGCGCAGGCGCAGGAGCCTCTCTCGCACGGCGGAGTAGTCGGGGCGGCTCGCCGACAGGTTCACTTCTTGACGGGACCTGTCGCCCAGGATGAAGAACGCTGATTGAGTCCGGTGGGCCCCCTGCCCCAGCAGGTCGGTGTACCAGGTGGCCTGGAAGACGTGCGCGGTGTGTAGGACGGCGGATCGCTTGATCTCACCTACCCGATAGCGGTGGCCCGACGAACCGGCAGAATCGTCACCAACCAGCTCCAGCACGTCGACGACGCCCACCCCGTCCGCGCAAGCCAGGTACCCCTGCAGGATGGTCGGGGCACCCTGGCGCACGGCATCAAGGGTGAGACGGACGCGCTCGGCGCGGGGAGCCTGCTCCGGGATACGGAGGGCGCGGGGGTAGAGCGAGCGGTACACGGCCCGCTCGTGAGCCAGGCCCTCCGCCTGAAGGGCCCGCAAGTAGGGCGGGTCGGGC
>JAAZBY010000312.1 GCA_012513595.1 Chloroflexota bacterium | reverse complement strand
TCGGCGGTGGGTTGCGGGGCCCCGGCCGCCCTCGGGCGGTGGCCTGCGGCGGCCACTGCCTGGCGAACGGCCGCGGCCAGGGCCTCCCGATCGCCGGCCCAAGCCCATGCGCCCACGCCGGGCTCCCGGGCCAGGTCGCCGGGGTCCTCCGAAGAATCCGGCCGAACGAGCACGATCGGCAGGTGGCGATCCGCCGCGTGCAGGCCGCGCACGGCCTCCCGGGCGGCGGTTCCGTCCCCTTCCAGGGCGACGAGGGCCAGGTCGGCAGAGTCGGCCGGCAAGCGGCCGGCGGCATCGGGCGAGCACGCGCACCAGGTGGCAACGCGAAGGTCTGCTTGTCGGCAAGCGCGGAGGAGGGTGTCGGCGGTGTGAAGCGCGTCCGCGGCAATGGCAATACGCAGCGGAGACGGCATGTTCTACATCCTGGGGAGGGAGGGGCGTCGTGCGCCTCTCAATAACGATCCGCCATCCGGTGGAAGGCGATGTGCAGAGTATAGACGCGCTCGCCCCTGCGTGCAAGCCGGAGAGATCGCGCGCTGCCCGCGCGCATAGGCGCCGTGGGGAAGGGTCTGCGCGTAGCGGTGGTTGGGGTGGGGGTAGAGGGGGGCGCTCGCGGGCCGTGTGCCCGCGCGCGTAGGCGCCGTGGGGAAGGGTCGGCGTGTGGCGGTGGTTGGTTGGGCATAGAGGGGGGCGTTCGCGGGCCGTGTGCCCGCGCGCGTAGGTGCCGTGGGGAAGGGTCGGCGTGTGGCGGCGGTTGGTTGGGCATAGAGGGGGGCGTTCGCGGGCCGTGTGCCCGCGCGGGGCTAAAGACCCCGCGCTACCCGCCACGCCCGCTGAAGCGGGCTCCAGAGGGGCTCGTTATATCACCCGATATTCGTACAAATGTGTTTTGTCTTACCGTATGCGTATGTTATCTACGGCGTCACCTCCTAAAGCCTGCTTTAGCAGGCGTGGGGGTGTAGCGCGGGGTCTTTAGCCCCGCGCGGGCAGCCGCACTACGACGAACGCCCCCGCCCCCACACGCCGCCGCCCCGCCCCCCTCTCCCCAGGCCGGCATGCTGCGCGTGACCGCCACCCCTACACCGGCAGCGACACCGTAAACGTCGAGCCCACCCCCACCTCGCTCTCCACGGTGATCTGCCCGCCGTGCTGCTGCACGATCCCCTGGCAGATGAACAGCCCCAGGCCCAGCCCCTCTTCCTTGGTGGAGTAAAAGCCCTCAAAGAGCTTCCCCAGATCCTCCGGGGCGATGCCGACCCCGGTGTCGGAAAAGGCGATCCGCACCTCGTCGCCGGCCCGCTCGGTCCGGATGCGCAGGGCGCCGCCCTCGGGCATGGCGTCCAGGGCGTTCAAGAACAGGTTCAGGAACACCTGCTGCATGGCGTCGGCCGCCAGGGTCAGGGGCGGGAGGTCGTCGGCCCGCTCCACCAGCACCTGCACGCGTCCGTGGCGGGCCTGCACGCCGGTGAGCGTCACCACGGCATCGAGCAGCCCGTGCACGTCGACCGGCGCGCGGTCCTCGGGGCCGGTCCGCTGGTTCAGGTCCCGGAGCCGGGAGACCAGGTCGTTCGCCCGCCGCAGCTCGCCCCGGGCCACCTCGAGGTAGTGGGAGGGATCCTCTCCGGCGGCATAGACCTCACTGGCCAGCCCCAGGCAGCCGATCACCGACTGCAGCGGGTTGCGGATCTCGTGGGCGAACGACGCCGCAAGTTTCCCGGTGGCGGAGAGTTTTTCGGCGTGCAGAAGCGCCTCTTGCGCGCGACGCGCGTCGGTGATGTCGTCCACCACCGCCAGGCCAAAGCGGACGGCGCCCGCCACGTCGCGGGCCAGCGAGAGGAGCACGCTGGCCCAGCGCTCCTGGCCGTCGCCCCGGAGGTAGCGGACCTCGACGCGCCGGCCGGGGCTCTCAGAGATCGCCAGCGCCGCCCAGGCGTCGGAGAGGGCCTTCCGGCCGGCCCGGTAGGGCAGCAGGTCGGCCAGGCGGAGCTGCTCGAGGCGCTCCTCCGGCAGGCCCAGGAGCGCTTGCAGCGCGGCGTTCCAGGCAAAGAGCCGGCCCGCATCATCCACCAGGGCGATGCCCGACGCGGCGCCGTCAAAGATCGCCCGAAAGAGGGCCACGCTCTCGCGGAGGGAGGCGGTGCGCTCCGCAACCTTTTCCTCCAGGATCTCGGTGTGAAGCTCGAGGTCATGCTGAAGCGCCGCGTTCTGCAGCGCCAGGTCGCCCAGGTTGGCCAACGCCTGGAGGGTCTGTAGGCGCGCGGGATCCAGGACCACCTCCTGCGACGAAAAGGCCACCAGCACGCCCTCCACCTCGCCATCGTGGGCCAGGGGCAACGACGCGGCGGATCCATAGCCCCGTGCCTGCGCCGCCGACCGCAGGGGCTCCGGCATCTGGGCGTTGTTGCCGGCGTCCTCCACCGTCTGCATCCGGCCGGTGCGCAGGGCGCGCATGACGGGCCGGTCGGCGTTCTCGTCACGTCCCAGCGAGGCGACCAGGTTGGCTGCGAATCCCTCGTCGTGGCCCGCCACGGCGGCGAGGGCCAGGCCCTGGCCGCCGTGGTGCCGGTCGAGGAGCCCGATCCAGGCCATGCGCATGCCAAACCGCTCGACGGCGGCGTCGCACACCCGCTGGGCCACCTGCTGCGCATCCAGCCCGCCCAGAAGGGCCTGTGACAACTCATACAGCGCCGCCAGATCTGCCATGCGCCGGGCCAGCGCCTCCTCCTGCTCCTTGCGAACGGTGACGTCGCGCAGGGTACCGACAAAGGCCAACGGCCGCCCCTCGGCATCGCGCACCAGGCGGCGGTTGTCTGAGAGCCAGCGGTACGCGCCGTTCTCGGTCAACCAACGGACCTCTCCGCTATCGGTGGGCATCGGTTCGGGGCTCGCCAGGAGCGCCTGGGTGCTCGCCACGACGGCCGCCCGGTCCTCCGGGTGCACCCGCTCGGTGACCTGGGCGTGCGTCATCGCCAGTAGATCATCGGCGCCGAGCCCGGTCAGCTCCTGCAGGGCCGGACTGACATAGTCGTACCGATCCGTCTGCAGGTTGCGCCGGTAGATGGCGTCCCGCGAGTTCTCCAGGACGTCGCGCAGCGTCTCCTCGATGCGCCG
>JAAZBY010000311.1 GCA_012513595.1 Chloroflexota bacterium | reverse complement strand
GGGGGGCTCTCCCCGGTTGAGGCGACGGCCAGTGAGGATAGGGCCATTTGCGACGCCCTGCGGGCGGTCTTTGGCGCCTATCGCGTGCTGGGGCTGGAGCGCCTGATGGAGAGCACCTATCGCCGGCCAGATGTCGCGCTAGAGCTCCAGCGCCTGGGCTACGATCCCCGCGAGGTCCTGGCTACGGCCGTGGCGCCGCAGCCCGTGTATCCCGAGAACGCATCGCGAGCGGAGGCGGAGGCGTTGCGCGCCCTCCTGGTGTGCGAGGCGCTGGACTATGGCCTGCTCTGTTCCGTGACCGGCTTTGTGGCGGTGCGCAAGGAGCAGGGGGTGCCGGTGGAGGGCACGGCGGAGATCGGCAACGCGCTCCCGCAGGGCTGGGAGGGCGAGATGTTCCTGAACGCGATGAGTGCACCACCGACGAGTGTGGCGAGTTTTCTGCGCGATGCGGGCACGCCGCGGATGATGGCGGGGCATCAACAGGCGCGCCAGGTCATGTCCGATGTGCCGGCGTTCTCGCGACGTCTGCCGCGTCCGACGGCGGCCTCGCAGCCGATCCGCTATGCGGGCACGCCGCTCACGGGCGCAGAGGGCGCGGCCGTGCTGTTCGACACCGGCCATCTCGCGGATGCCAGTGTTCTGACGGGCGATGCGGAGTTCCGCTGGCTTGCGCTGCGGGGGCTGGCGGGCTCGCTCACGCTCAAGGATGTGCCGCGAGGTCTGGTGGTGGTGCTCGAGATCGACGGCAGCGAGGTAGCGCGTATCGCGGTGGTGGATGTCATCCGGCGGGGCGGCCAGGCGCGGATTCGCGTGCGGTGCAGCAGCAGCCAGCACCTGCGTGTGTTGCTGGTGGACCCCGACCACGGCTGGGAGACGGCCGCGCCGGAGATAGAAGTGTTGTTGACGTAATGGGAGCGCGGAGATAGTGAGGAGGGGGCGTCGCCGCGCCCCCTCCTCACTGCTCCGCTCTGGAGGCGCGCGCGTGTCCGTTATCCGTGCAGGGCAGGCCAGCCGCCCGTGACAGGTTTGTGGCTTGGACCCCGTGCGCCCGCTGGCAGGCACGAGGCCTGCCACTGCGCTGCACCCCCGGACCGCCGGCTTTAGCCGGTTCCGCTGACGTCCATCGATCCTCGAGAGCGGGCGCTGCGCGCTCAACGCGGGTCTGGAACTGGGTTCCGAGCCGCCGCGCCCCAACAGACCGCGCCCCAAGGGAGCCGCACCCCGGTTCGATTGGGCCGCCGGCTTTAGCCGGTTCCGCTGGAGCCCACTGATTCTCCAGAGTGGGCGCTTTGCGCCCAACGCGGGTCTGGAGCCGGCTTCCGAGCCGCCGCGCCCCATGGGAGCCGCGCCCCAGTTCGTTTGGACCGCCGGCTTTGGCCGGTTCCGTAGGAGCCCATTGATTCTCCAGAGCGGGCGCTCTGCGCCCATCGCGGGTCTGGAGCCGGCTTCCGAGCCGCCGCGCCCCCATGGGACCGCGCCCCAGTTCGATTGGACCGCCGGCTTTAGCCGGTTCCGTTGGCGTCAATCGATGCTCGAGAGCGTGTGCTGCGCGCCCATCGCGGGTCTGGAG
>JAAZBY010000310.1 GCA_012513595.1 Chloroflexota bacterium | reverse complement strand
GCATGGCGCCGCCGAGCCAATCGCGGCGCGAGGCCGTCTCGGTATCCACGGGCCAGGAGGCGGTGATCTGAAAGCCGGCCCGGATCAGCGCGCTGACCAGCGTCTCCCAGGCCTCGGTCTGGCTGTTAGCGAACATGACCACGGCCAGCCCGTCGGGCTTGACCACGCGGCGCAGCTCGGCCAGAGCTTGCACCATGCCCTCCTCGTAGGCAGCCGAAGCCACGGCCGCGTTCTTGTGGCGCCCAGCGGTGGCGGTGAGCTCGGCTGCCTTGGGCGTCAGTGGCGTTGGGAACCGGTCGGGCATGATACCTCGCAGAGCGCGGTGCAACCAGACGTACTGCATATCCGAAAGGTAGCTATACCCCACGCTGTCGTAATAGGGCGGATCGGTGACGATGGCGTCAAAGCTGGCGTCATCATAGGGCAGGTGGCGGGCGTCGCCCCAGGCCACGTGGGCCGGCCGGCCGTCGGCCGCCACGATGTTCTTCAGCGCGGGCAGCATCCAGCGCAGCGTGCTCGCCCAGGAGCCCGACCCGCCTGAGAGCGGGCTGGCCTCGGCATAGTCCCAGAGGATCGGAAGACGGTGACCTGCAGTCGCAGCCTCGATCGTGTCGCGGCGGCTGTTCCATCGCGATCCCTCCGAGAGTCGCAGCACCATCCGGCTGACGGTCAGCGCCAGGTAAAGGGCCACGGCGGCGGCCGCCTCCGGCTCGGCGCCGGCTTCCTGCATCGCCGTGTGGGCGCTGGCCACCCCCCGGCAGTACGTCACCAGGGCCAGCGCCTGGCGGGCGTTGTGCATCTGGCCCCAGCTCTTGACGTTGTACGGGAGCACGTTGATCCACCGACCGCCCGTAGCATCGATAGCCTCATCCGGCACCAGCGGGAAGAAGGGGTCGTCGTGCGCGCCGATCTGACGCTGCAGGGCGTCGGCGGCCGCCTGAAAGACGGCCTGGTCCTCGTCGGTGGCGGCGCGAAAGCGCGTGCCGGTCTCGTCCGGGTGGGTCAGCGCCACGGCCAGGAGCATCCGCCCGTCACTCCCGCGGCCAAAGGCGGCCTTGACCTTGGTTGGGGTAAGGACCTGGCCGCAATGAGGGCAGCGCGCGGCGCCACCGGTCGTGGTGCCCTTGGCGGGGTCGCTCTCGGTGGCCTCCTTGCCGGTGAGGATGCGCACGCGCAGGGCGCCGCCCTCCGTGGGTTCCAGGGCATACGCCACCGGCGTCTTGCCCTTGCGACGGCTGAGCCAGCGGTGGGCCACCAGCGGGATCTCGCCGCCGCAGGCCTTGCCGGTGCAGGGCACCGTCTTGGCCCACAGGTAGGCCACCGGCACGGCGCCGTCGTCCTCCTGCGGATAGTAGGGCGCCAACTGAGGCCGGACCCACTCGTGCAGCCAGGCACCCCAGTCCTCCACGGCCCTCGCCAGGGTGCCGGTGCGGCGGCGGTCGCCCAGCATTAGGGCGTCGTCGGCGCGTGGCGGCAGGGGAAAGCGCGTCTGGGCGTAGCGGATGGGGTAATCCACCGTGGCCAACATGGTCAGCACGGCCACCGGGTTGATATCCAGCGTCTCCACCTCGCAGCCTAGGCGGGCCGCCTCCAGGGGGATGGAGCCGCCGCCGCCGAACGGGTCCAGCAGGCGGGGCGGTCGGCCGTCGTAGGCGTCTCGCACTCGCTGCCGGAGCGCCTCCACCAACGCCTTATCCTCGCGCACCGCCTTGTCCGGCGCGGCCTGGGAGAGCAGCTC
This sequence comes from Chloroflexota bacterium, assembly GCA_012513595.1. The sequence goes on along the minus strand of JAAZBY010000310.1, from coordinate 136 downwards.
CATCAGCTCCCGGCGGGCGTCCTCGGTATCGGGTGCGTCGGCCAGCGCCCCAAAGACGGCGGCGCGACAGGCGGACAGGGGGCGCCGCGCGAACCAGGTGTGGATGGCGTGAATGGCGCCGTAAGAGACCGACTTG
>JAAZBY010000309.1 GCA_012513595.1 Chloroflexota bacterium | reverse complement strand
GCCCCGGTCGTCATCCTGGCCCGCATCTCGATGACGGACATGTCCACCGCGACCGGGCTGACCAACTACCAGTTCATCGGCCTGCAGAACTATCTCACCATCCTGAGGCACCCCAACACGCCGGGCAACCTGTGGGCCACCGTCCGCTATGTGCTCTTTACCCTGTCGCTCTTTAACGTCGGCATGGCTTTGGTGATCGCGCTCCTCTCGACCCACGTGTCGCGGCGCACGGGGTTCGCCTTCCGCGCCCTGTGGCTGCTGCCGCGGCTCACGCCGTCGGTCGTCTACATCATGATGTGGAAGTTCATCGGCGCGGATGCCCCTTACGGCATCGTCAACCGCTACATCCTCGGCCCGCTGGGCGTCCCGTCCGCCAACCTGGTCAATACCGAGCCGTTCCTCTTTGTGGTGCTGACGAACGGCTTCCTCGGGGCGTCGTTCGGCATGATCGTGTTCACCTCCGCCATCGAGTCGATCCCCAAGGACTATATGATGGCCGCGCTGGTAGACGGCTGTTCGGCCTGGCAGCGCATCCGTTATGTCATCATCCCGATGATCCGCTGGCCGCTCCTCTTTGTCACTACCTACCAGACGCTCTCTCTCATCACCTCCTACGAGCAGATCCTGCTGCTTACCGATGGGGCTGGCGGCACGGAGGTGTGGGCGCTCTGGTCGTACCACCGCGCCCTGAACAACTACTGGGGCAACTTTCAGTGGGGCTTTGGCGCCGCGCTGGCCATGCTCCTGGTCATCATCGGCATCGTCATGTCGGTCATCTACATGCGCTTCTTCCGCTTTGGTGACCTGGTCCAGGAACCGCGGATCGAGGCCCTCTGATGCGCGGAGTTTCTCGCGTGCAAAGGAGAGTGTGATGTCGTGGAGAAAGCGCCTGGGCGGCGTCGTTCCGATCCTCCTCCTGGTCGTCTTGACGCTGCCCGTCGTCGTCGGGTACGCCTGGATCGTGATCTCGACCTTCTCACAGCGCACGCACGGCCTGCTCCCCGTCGACAGTGAGGGGCGCTTTGGCGGCCTTACGCTGCGCAACTGGTCCTTCCTGTGGGAGGACCCCTTTATCTGGAAGGTGACCGCCAACACGCTGCTCCTGGCCGTCCTGCTCACCATCGGCGTGCTGGTCATCTCCTCGATGGCGGGCTATGCCCTCTCGCGCATCGGCTTCCCGGGGCGCAAGTCGTTCCTGGCCGGCACGCTCATCCTGCACGCCTTCCCGAGCGTGACGCTCCTGATCGCCCTGTACTTTGTGCTGCGTACCATCAGCCAGGTGCCGGTGATCGGCCGCGGCATCCCGATCATCGGCGGCTTTGGGTACAACACCATCGGCGGCGTGGCCATGGTCATGGTGGCGCTGCAACTGCCCCTGGGCGTCTGGCTGATGAAAGGGTTCTTTGACAACGTCTCCTGGGATATGGAGCGCGCCGCGCTGATCGACGGTTGCTCGCGCCTGCGCCTCTGGTGGGAGATCATGCTCCCCTCCATCCGCCCCGGGATCGCCGCCCTGTCGATCTTTACCTTCATCGGCGGCTGGGGCGCCTACCTGATTCCCTACACCTTCATCACCGATCAGGAGCGCTCCACGATCTCCGCCTACCTGCAGTCACTCCAGGGGCCTACGGCTCCCGTCAACTATAGCCGCATC
>JAAZBY010000308.1 GCA_012513595.1 Chloroflexota bacterium | reverse complement strand
TCCAGCCCGCCGAGGATGTTCATCAGCGTCGTCTTGCCCGAGCCGGACCGCCCCATCAGGGCGACGTATTCCCCCTGGCGTACCCAGATGCTCGCCCCACGCAGGGCGCGCACGGGGACGCTGTCCACGTGGAACGTGCGGGTGATGTCGGTCCCCTCGACGACGATGCCGTTCTGGTTGGGGGTCACTCGGCTGGCCACCTTCACGCGTTGTGAGTTCATCTCTGCCGCCTGGCGATGGTGTTCCACAGGCTCTGCCCCATGCGGGCCATCCGCTGGCCGAGGCCGCGCCCTTCCTGAGAGACCTGCCACGCGCTCAGCGTGTCGGCGATGCGGTCAGTCTCAGACACGGCGCCGTCCAGCCCGCTGGCCGGCTTGACCAGGATGCCGTCCTCGGCCAGTTCCAGCTCGACGCGCCCGCGGATGCCCAGCTCGTCCATGTACTCCCGGGGCAGCTGCAGCCGGCCGGCCGCGTCAACCACGACGTACTCGTGGTAACTGACCTGGTGGGCCGGCCCCCCGTTGGCGTCACCGTTTTGGTCGCCGTTCTCGGCGACCTGCTCCACCTCCGCGGCGTGCACCCGGCGGAAGCGCTCGGAGGAGGTCTTGCCGTCACGGATGGAGACGACGCGGTCCACCTGGTCGGCGATGCGCACGTCGTGGGTGACGGTGACGATGGTGAGCGAATAGATCTCGTTCAGCCGGCGCAGCGTTTCCAGGATGTTCTCGGCGGTGGCGGTGTCCACCTCGCCGGTGGGCTCGTCGGCCAGCAGCAGGATCGGCTTGTTGGCCAACGACACGGCGATGGCGGTGCGCTGCTGCTCTCCGCCGGAGAGCTGGTGTACCGAATGGTCCCGCCGCTCCCAGAGGCCGACGTCCTCGAGCAGCTCGCGCACCCACTCCTCGCGCTCGTTGGGGGCCTTGCCGGCCAGGAGCATGGGCAGCTCGACGTTGTCGGCCACGGTGAGGTAGGGGATCAGGTTCCGTGAGGGCTGCTGCCACAAAAAGCCCACCTTGCTGCGCCGGTAACGCGTCAGCGCGGCGGGCGAAAGCTTGAGCATGTCGTCGCCGTCGATGATCGCCTTGCCGGCCGTAGGCCGGTCCAGCCCGCCGAGGATGTTCAGCAGGCTCGACTTGCCGCTGCCGCTGGGGCCCACGATGGCCATGAACTCCCCGCGGTCAACGAGCAGGTCCAACCCCTGCAGCGCTACGACCTCAAGATCCTGCACTTTGTAGATCTTGACGAGGCCATCGCAGAGGATCATGGTGCCGTTAGTTGCCATGCTGCCTCAACTCTCCGGTCCGCGTGTCTGCCGAGTGCTGCGCCCGCTCCGCCAATACCGGCTAGGGTGCCAGGACGACCTGACCTTCCTCCACCCCGGTGAGGATCTCCAGGCGGTCGATGCTCTTGATGCCGATGGTGACGTCGACGCGGCGCTGGCGCCCGCCCTCGTCGATGACCACAAAGCGCCGCCCGCCAAAGTCGCGCACCGCCACCGGCGGCAGCCACAGGGCGTCGTCCTTGACCTCCAGGGTGGCGCGCATCTCACAGATGTTGCCCGCCTTGAGCGGCAGATCCGTCGCGTTGTACTGGATGTGGGTAAAGACGTCCGCCTCTTTGACCGTGGCGCTGCCTCCCGAGCCGTACGGATAGGGCAGCCGGGCCACGACCCCCTCGATCGGACTGTCCGGGAACTGGTTGAACTTGATGGCAACGACCTGCCCCTCGGTCAGCCGCTGCAGGTCCTCGGAACGCGGGTCCGCCGTGATCTCCAACACGGACTCGTCGGCGACGATGAACAGCTCCTTGTAGGCCGTCACGTTGGTGCCGACGCTGGCCGCGGCGGCGGTGATCTTGCCGGCGATCGGGCTGACGACCAGGGTCTGGTCAAGCTGGGCCTGAACGCGCTCGACCGTCAGCTTGGCGCGCTCCACCGCGTTGACGAGCCGCGCATCCAGGGTGCTCTCGACGCGCGCAAGCTCCATCTCAGCCAGCTGCACCTGTAGCTGCAGCATCTGCACGTCGTACTGGGCGGTGTTCTGCGCCTTGGCCGTCTTGGCGTATGAGGCCTCGGCGATCTGGTAGTCGATGGTGGCGCGCTCGAGGTTGAGCGCCTCCGGGCTGGCCTCCACGCCGGGCTGGGCCGCGCGACGGTCGTAGGCGGCCTGGGCGGCGCGCACGGCGGCCTCCGCCCGGTGCAGGTTGGCCTGGGCGATCTCCAGGTCAGAGCCGTCCAGCGAGGCGCGTAGCTTGGCCAGCTGCAGCTGTTTCATCTGCAGGTCGATCTTGGCGCGGCTGATGGCGTACTCGCGCTGGCTGACGGCCTCGTCCAGGCTGTTCTGGGCGGTGGAGAGGTCGATGTTGGCCTGGTCCAGCTGGCGGAGGAGGTCGTCGTTCTCCAGCTCGGCGAGGAGTTCGCCCTCCTCGACCATGTCGTCCCGCTGGACGTAGACGCCCTTGACGCGCCCGCCGACCTCAAAATAGAGGCGCTTCTCTACCGAGGGGGAGACCCGCCCGCTAAAGATGACCTCATCAACGACGGTGCCGCGCTGGACGGTGTAGGTAGGAATCTCGGGTGCCGGGGGCGGGGGCAGGGGCGTGGGGGTAGGGCCATCCGCGGCGCCAGAGTCCGCTTCGGTACACCCGGAGAGGACCAGGAGCACCACTGCTAGGATGGTCACGACGAGACGACGGCGTCCTGTGAGCATCTACGTTTCTCCCTCGGGGCCATGGGGCACCCCTGGCATGCTGAGGCACCTGCTGCGCCGAACCGGGTCCATATCGAGGGTCATGATACACCCTGATGAACACGGGTGTCAAAGAGGAACGGCCACTGCAGCGCAGGAAGCAGCAGTCGACGTCCCTCCAGAATGCAAGATCCCCCGCCGCAAGCGGGCAGGGGATCAGAAGAAGCCGTCGTGTTGTGCCGCTAGGCGGCGTCGGCGGGCTCGACGGTGACCTGGACGGTGATCGACACGCCCGGGTGCAGCCGTACCTCCACGTCGCTGGTGCCCAGCTCGCGGATGGGGTCACCAAGGTGGACCTTGCGCTTGTCGATCTCTTCGCCGATCGTCTGCGACAGGCGCTCGGCGATGTCGGCCGCGGTGATCGAGCCGTACAGCCGGCCGCCCTCGCCCGCGCGGGCCTGGAAGGTGAGTGCGACGTGAGCGTGCTGGGCCGCCCACTCCTCGGCCTGGGCCAGTTCGGCCTCGGCGCGCTTGGCCTCCGCCGCGGCCTGCTGGGCCAGCTCCTGGCGCACCGCGCCCGTGGCGACGGCCGCCAGCTGGCGCGGGAACAGGTAGTTGCGTGCGTAGCCGGGGCTCACCTTCTTGATCTCTCCGGCCACGCCCAACCCTTTGATGTCCTTGAGCAGTATGACCTCCATGCGTGCGCTCCTCCCTCAGGGCACAGCACCGGGGTTCCCGGGTCGCGTGCTGACTGTGTCGCCTGGGGCCGAGGCCCCCGGGTTGCTGAAGGCTGTGGCGCACGCTCAGCGTGCGCCACCATGCGAACAGCGTCTGGATCATACATCAGCAGGACCCAAACGGCAAACAATCCCGCAGCGCCGGCCGCGGCCGGCGAAAGCCGCTACATGCGGCTCAGGATCTCGTTCTTCTTGGCGTCGTACTCGGCCTGAGAGATGAGGCCCGCATCGAGCATCGCCTTGAGCTTGGTGAGCACCGCCACCGGATCATCGGCGCCCGCCGCGGCTGCCGGCGCCGGCTGGGCCGGCTCGGCCGGCCGCTGCTGGGCGGCCAGGCTGCTCGAGATCACGTTGGCCATGGCCAGGCCGGTGCCGAGGCCCATGCCCATCTGGGTGCCGGCCGCGGCGCCGCCCTCTTTGGTGGCCGCGTCGCCCACGGCGCGGGCCGCCTTGAACTTGAGGTAGGCGTCCATGTCGCCGATGGCGCCCATCGAGGCCGCCTCGTCGATGGCTTTGTTGGTCTCTTCGGTGGGGCTCACCGACAGGATGTACAGCTGCGTCAGCGCCAGGCCTACCGAGGCGAAATCGTCCCGCAGCTTGACGCGCGCCGCCGCCGCGATCTCCTCAAACATCGAGGGGAGCGACAACACCGACTTGACCTTCTCACCGAGGAGATCGGTCAGCCGGGTGATGATCATGCTGCGCAAATAGTTCTCGATGTCGCTGGTGCGATAGTACCCCCGCGCCCCAACGACCTGGCCGATGAACAGCTGCGGGTCAGCCACGCGCATGTTGTACGTGCCGTGGCCGCGCAGCCGCACCATGCGCAACACCTCGTCGCGCAGGGTGATCGGTTCCGGCGTGCCCCAGCGCTGGTCGAGCAGGTCACGCGTCGTCACAAAGTAGCACTCGGCCGTAAAGGGGGTGTTGCCGCTGAACACCATGTTCACCAGGTTGGCCAGCAGCGGGATGTTGGCCGTGGTGATGGTGTGCCGCCCGGGGCCGAACGTGTCCAGCGCTTTGCCGTCGCGCATGAACACGGCGGCCTGCCCCTCGCGGACGATCAGCTGCGAGCCGATGCGAAAGTCCCCCGCGCCGCGCTCGGGAATGCGATGCACAATCTCGTCGCTGGCGGTGTCGGCATATTCGATGACGTCCAGAATTCTTGCCATGGCGGATTCTCCTGATCTGTCGCGCTCGTGGTGAGTCCTCAGACGAGCAGAACGTCCTGCCGTTTGCTGTACGTGCTGTTGAGGCCCTCGATCTGGCGCACCAGGGCGTTGGCCCTGGTCATGATCGGCTCCTCACTGTCGATCTCCTCGGCCAGTTCGGTAAGGGCTACGGACAGCTCGTCGAGGCTGTCGAGCATCTGCTCGTCAAACCGGTAGAGCTTGTCCAGCTCCTCCTCCTTGACCTTGACCGCGTCAAAGAACCCCGAATACCCGTACGAGGCGGTCTTGAGGCGGTCGATGAGGAGCTGCAGCTTGGTGCTGGCGCGCTCCAGGATCAGGGTCACGTCCAGCCGCCCCTGCATGGTGAGGGCCACCTGCACGTCGCTCAGGCGGTTCATCTGCTCCTCGAGCAAACGCGCAATGTGCAGGCGCAGGAGCTTGTCAGCGTCCCGACGCTTCTCCTTCTGCTGGTATCCCCCGACTCCGGGGATCCTGGCCATCAGTGCTTCGAGCTTGCCCAGGGACGCCTGGGTCTTCTCGGTCAGATCATCAACCATGCTGGCTCCCTCCTGTACCGCGTCACCGAGAGTGTGCACCATGACCTATACGCACTCGGCACCCAAGAGTAGCGCACATAACCGATTC
>JAAZBY010000307.1 GCA_012513595.1 Chloroflexota bacterium | reverse complement strand
TGGATCGTGGGCGCCAAGGGCGGCTACGGCGGGGACACGTACCCCCACGCGCCGGGGGCGGGCGTCACGGAGCGCGTCGACGTCCAGAGCGGCACGAGCACCAGCTATGATGGCGGCTTCTGCGTTGGCGACCTGGCCGCGGGTGCGGCGGGGGCCTACACGTGGAGCGTCGATCAGAACGCCTCGGACGATTGGGCGGTGGTGGTCGTCGAGCTGATGGAGGCGGGCTCGGGCATCCCGGACGCGCGGCGCCTAACGCAGGTGCTGCTCGAGGCAGACGTCGAGCGGCGGACCCCGCTGCGCGTGAGCCAGGTGCTGCTGGAGGTCGACTTAGGCATCCGCGTGCCGCTCCGGGTGAGCCAGGTGCTGCTGGAGGTGGACGTCGAGCCGCCGGACGATCCGCCCGGCTCCGTCGGGCGCATCGGCGCGCCGCGGGGGCAGGTGGCGCCGTGGCGCTATCGGCGACCGGGGGGTGGCGGGAGCGCGGCGGCTGCCGTTCACGTGGGGCGTGTGGCGACGCACCAGGGCCCGCCGGCCCATCCCCGGGTGCTCGAGCCGCGGCTCTCCCGGCGCGATTTCACGCCGACCCTGGCGACGCCGGGGCTCTCGCTCCGCGTGGAGCGTCTGTCGTGGCGGGCGATGGGCGGGCCGCACCTGGCGACGATTCGCGCCGGCGGCGACGTGACGGCGCTGTGGAGCCTCGTGGAGGCGCTCCGTTGCCCCGTCGAGATTTTCGACCCGCACGGCGCGGCGCGCTGGTGGGGGTACGTCGCCGAGGTGGAGGTGGAGGTGGAGGGGATCGCGCTCACGGCGTCCCTCGACACGATGGCCAACCGCGTGGCGGTGGCCTATGCCTATTCCACCGGCGACGCGGTGGGCTCGCGGGCGACGACGGCATGGGCCCAGGACGATGACTCGGTGCTCGAGTTTGGCACCGTCGAGCGGCTGGAGAGTTCGTCCAGTTCCGACTCGGCGGACGCGACGCAGCTGCGCGACGTGACGCTGGCGCGGGTGCGCTGGCCGCAGACAGCGGTGCGGCTGACGCCCGGCGCCGGCGCGGTGGGGGCGACGCTGGAGTGCCGCGGCTGGTGGGATACGCTGCGCTGGCGCCACTACGATAACCCGGACGTGACGCCCGCGGCGACGATGGACGAGGTGGCGGCGGTGGTGGCGGACGTCGGCGAGTTTTTCGAGGGGACGCGCATCGACGCGGCCAGCGGCGTGCTCGTCTCGCCGTACGAGGATGGGGACCGCACGGCGCAGGACGTCATCGCGGACCTCCTGGCGCGGGGATCGGCCAATGATCGGCGGATGCTGGCCGAGGTGACGCGGGAGCGCTACCTGCGGCTGTACGAGGAGCCGGCGGCGGGGTCCGGCGATTACCTCCTGCTGGCCGACGGGTCGCTGCGCGATCGCTACAACCGGCGGCTGGCGCCCGGCGAGTGCCCCGTGGGGGTCTGGGCACGGCTCACCGACGTGCTGCCCGCCACGCTGGACCTCACGCGGCTGACAAACCCCGGCCTCGTGATGCTCGACGAGGTCGAGTGGGACGAGTCGCAGCAGCGCATCGCCAACATCGTGACGCGGGTGGACGAGATGCGGCTCGTGACGCTGGAGGCGCGATGAAACGCGGGGAGCTGCTGGCGCAGATCAAGCCGTTCGTGCTGCGCTGGATCGCGCGCGGCTACAGCACGGCGGACGTGTCGAGCCCGCCGACGGACGCGGAACTCGACGCGGCGTTCGGAACGCCGGCGGAGGTGGGGGCGGGGTTCACGGCCATCGTCAACGACGCTGGCGCCGGGGCGGCGGTGTGGCTGGTGGCGTCGGATGGGGCGGGGTGGTGGTATGCGGCGATGACGCAGGCGGTGTGACGGGCGGGTTGCGAGTTGCGGGTTCCGGGTTACGGGCCGTTGCAGGTTGCGGCTTGCAGGTTACAGGGGGCCGGTGCTCCCTCTCCCTGTGCTCGGGGAGAGGGTCGGGGTGAGGGGGTGTTCGGTGGATCGCATCTGGGCGCATATCATTGGGGGGTGGTCGGGGAACCTGGGCAGGGCGCAGGGGTGCAAACTGGTCGACGTGAGTGTCGAATACGTGCGCGAGGTGCGCCGGCTGCTGGGGCCCGCGGCGCTGCTGATCGTGCGGTGGTGGGAGTCGGAGGCGGAGCAGGACCGGCTCGTGCGGCTGGGGGCCGAGGGGGCGCGGCAGTGGTACGCCAAGCGCCGGCCGACGATGCTGGCCATGTCGACGCTGCCCACGGGTGCGCGGGACCCTCACATCGCCTTCTCGGGCCTCAACGAGATACCCGATCACCTGGCCGTGCTGTACTGCGCGTTCGAGGTCGAGCGGTTGCGGCTGATGCACGCCGATGGGCGTGCGGCGGTGGTGGGCGATTTCTCGGTGGGGGTGCCGGACCTTGAGATCTGGCCGGCGTACGAGCCGATGCTGCAGGCTATGGCGCGCCAGAGTACTGGCGTCGGGGACCTGCTGGGCCTCCATGAGTATTGGGTCGATCACCGGGATATCGAGAATCCCTGGCACGCCGGGCGCTGGCGGCTCGTGCCGCGGCTGCAGAGCGTGAACATCGTGGTGACAGAGTGCGGCAGGGACGTGGTGGAGGGGCGCGGCCAGGCCGGCTGGCAGCGGACGTGTGGGGCCGGTGAGTTCGTGGCCGACCTGCACCGCTACGCGGCGATCATCGCGGAAGCGCCGAACGTCGTCGGGGCGTGCGCGTTCCAGATGGGCAGCCCCGACCCGAAATGGCGCCCGTTCGACCTGACGCCCGTGTGGCCGGCGGTGGTGGCGGAGTATAGCGGGCGGCCGCCGGCGTGGCCGGCGCCGCAGGAGGGGACCGTGGGCGAGACGATGATCCGGGTGTGGCGGCGGGAGCTGGGGCGCGTCGACCGGCTGCCGCTGGAGGGGTACCTGCGGGGCGTCGTGCCGGCCGAGATGCCGGCGAGCTGGCCGCTGGAGGCGCTCAAGGCGCAGGCGGTGGCGGCGCGGACGTACGCGCTCAACGCCATCCGCTGGCCGCAGCATGCCGCCGAGGGCGCAGATGTCTGCGACACGGCGCAGTGCCAGGTGTACCGCGGGACGTTCAGCGCGCGGACCGATGTGGCCATCCGCGAGACGGCCGGCGAGACGTGGGACGATCCGTGCCAGTACATCGCGCGCTGTGGGCTGGCGCGCTGCCCGAGCTGCGAGGGGACCAACGGCTCGAACGGCCGCCAGTGGCCGGGGCGGATGTGCCAGTACGGGGCGTTCGAGCTGGCGGAACAGGGCGCGACGTGGCGGGATATCCTCGCGTTCTACTATGACGGCGCGGAGTGGCCGGTGGAGACGGCGCCGGAGACGCCGTATCTGCCCGAGTTCACCGAGGCGGGCGTGTGGGATGCCTTGGGGGTGGTGGATAAAACCTGCTGGTGGCTCGAGGAAGAGCAACGCCAGCGCCAAGCGGGGGCTGAGGCGCGGGCGGAGGATATCCGGCTGAGCCTTATCCGGTGGTTGGAGACACGACGGGAGGCCCTGCGGACGGCACCATGATCGCCCCCGTCGGGGGCGACGACCGGCGGGGTTCCTCCTAGGGGGGCGCGTCTCGGGGTTTGGGCGACCCGGGGGCGCGCCCCCTCCCCTGTGTCAGACGTCCAGCAGCAGGCGGCGCACGAGATCCGAGAGATTGCCGCCGGCCTCC
>JAAZBY010000306.1 GCA_012513595.1 Chloroflexota bacterium | reverse complement strand
GGTTGTGGATCGTGATCGTGCCCGTCACCGCCCAGGCCGAGTCGACATAGGTGCTGCCGACCACGACGGAGTAGTTCACCAGGAACTGCTGGCCGATCGACAGCGTCAGCGCCGACTGGTCCGCGGACTTGTCGATGGTCCAGGAGTGGGTGCGGGTGTAGGAGGGGTGGGCATCCTTGCTGACCGCCAGGGCGTAGCAGGCCACGTCGACAGAGGCGCCGTCCGACAGCTCCGTCCCGCGGATGGTGGCGGTGTTGGAGTGGCTGCCCTCGTCGGCGTCGCAGAGGAAGGTCTTGGTGTAGGTGGCCGAGCCGCTGGCGCCAAAGTGCCATGAGCCGCCGTTCGAGTCATCGACGTCGATCTCGTCGTGCTTGAGGGTGGTCGGCGCGCCAAAGACAACCTGGGCCTGGCCGCTGAACGGGGTGGTGCCGGAGGGCGTGGCGAGCAGGTCCTTGTCGTAGGCATAGTTCTGCAGGGTGGCGGTGGCGGTGTTGGTGCGCGTGTCGGCGTTGGCCAGGGCCGTGCCATAGGTGCAGCCCAGGGTGCCGCCGGCGGCCAGGGAGTGCGGGAAGGTCACCCCGCAGTTCACCAGCGTACCGAGGTCCGGCGAGACGACGTCGGCCACGGAGTGGATCGTCGCGGCCATGGGGGCCGGGTTGTGGATCGAGATGTTGCCCTCCACGGCCCATTCGCTGTCGATCGGGCCGCTCTTGGTGACGGTGACGGTGTACGCGGAGGTGCCCGAGTCACCGGTGAAGAGGTGCCACTCGGCGGGCGTCACGGTCTTGTCGATGGTCCAGTTGTAGGAGCGAGTGTAGGAGGGGGCCGCGTCTTTGGTGACGGTGAGGGCGTAGCAGGCCACGTCGACCGAGGCGCCGTCCGACTGGGCGGTCTCGGTGATGGTGGCGGTGTTCGAGTGGCTGCCCTCGTCGGCGTCGCAGGCAAAGGTCTTGGCGTAGGCGGCCGAGCCGCTATCGGCAAAGGTCCAGGCGCCGCCGTTCGAGTCAGTCACGTGGATGGAGGCGTTAACCGGGACGATCGTGGCCGAGCCAAAGTCGACCGCCGCCATGGCCGAGCCGCCCTCCACCTTGCTGCCGCTCGAGGTGACGACCGTCACGCTGTTGGTGCGCGCGGAGGCATCGGGGAGCGTCGCCGCATAGGTGCAGGTGAGGGTCGCCCCGGGGGCCAGGTCGTACGGGAAGGGCACGCCGCAGGAGACCGGCACCGCGCCAAAGCCGGAGATGATGTCGGTGACGGAGGCGATCTTGGCGGAAAAGTAGGGGTCGGGGTTCTGGATGGTGATCGTGCCGGTCGCCGTCCAGGCCGAGTCGGCATAGCCGGTCTTGGCCACGGTTACGGTGTACTGGGAGGTGCCCGCGTCCCCAGTGAAGAGGGACCAGGAGGAGGGGGTCACGGACTTGTCGATGGTCCACGCCCAGGTGCGGGTGAACGAGGTCAGGGCGTCCTTGCCGACCACCAGGAGGCGGGCGACCTTAAAGTTGTCGGTCTTGCGCAGGTCGCCTGGGAAGGTCGGGTCCTGGCTGATGGCCACCTCGTACTCGCCGCCCGGGTTGGGGGTGGTGTCGTAGCCGGGGGTGCTATCACTGCCCTTGATCAGGATGGCCCACAGCTGATAGCAGTGGTCGATGTGCCCGTCGACGACCAGGACGCTGGCCGTCGGCGTGTAACCGAGCAGCGTCGCGCCGGACGGGTCGGTCACGCGGACATAGTAGTAGCCGTCGGGGAGGCCGCCGCCCCCGCCCGTGGGGCCGCCGTTCAGGTAGACCTCCTGCTTGGAGTGATAGTCGACGTTGAGGTCGACCCCCGAGCAGGAGGCGTCGGTGGTCCAGATGGCGCCGGGCATCGACGCGGCAGAGACGCTGCCGACCGCCGCCAAGAGCAGGCTGGCGGCGACCAGCACAGCGATGATCCGTATGGGCTTCATAGTCGGGTAACCTCACTTCTTTGTGGGTCTGGGGCCGGGCGCCGGGCCGCGGGGGCCGCACTGGGCCGGCGACCCCGCCGTGATGGCCGGCGGCCGGCTGCATCCGGTATGAGCGGGCCACGGTCACCAGCAATCGTGAGGGGGGCCTCCTTTCGCCGTCTGGCGCAGGGGCCGGCAGAGACCGCGGGCCTCGGCCCGGGCGGGCCGGGCGCCGGGTGCACGTGCTGGGTACCGGGTGGGTGGGAGGGAGGCGGAGGTGGGGGGTGCTGCTCCTGCGCGACGTTGCGCCGGGACACTCTACAGAAGACACCGGGCGGCGTGGAGATGCGCGTGCTGGGGGAGCGGGCACGGGCCGAGCGGGAGCCGCAGGCCAGCCGCCGGGCAGCGAGCGGGGCCGGGAGTGGTCAGGCGCAGGCCTGCGGGTATACCCCGCAGGGCGCGGGCAGGGAGCCAGGTGCAGAGCGCAGCAGCCCAGCGCTACCCGCCATCACCATAGCACAGTTATGGCATACAGTCAATGAAAAGTC
>JAAZBY010000030.1 GCA_012513595.1 Chloroflexota bacterium | reverse complement strand
CTCGAGGGTAAAGCCCAGCGTCGCGGCCATCTGAGCCGCGGTCTCCTCACGGGCGCCGGCATAGGTCATGGCCAAGGCCTGCGAGATACTGTAGGGGGAGTAGAACAGGTTGCCATCCGCCTGGGCGAGCAGGCGGTAGAGATCCAGGGCGAAGCGGGTGTTGCCGGCCACCAGGGCGGCCAGGTCCGCGTCGCTGACCGCGGGGTTCTCCTCCCGAGCGATCGGCGCGGTAACCTCGGCCGGCGGGGTGCCCGGCTGCGAAGGCTCGACTGTGGCGCCTCCGGCTGGCGGGGCCGGCGCCTCCGGCGCTACACAGCCGGCCAGGATGACCAGAGCGGCAAGCAGGACGGGCAGAAACCGGTGCATAGAGAGCTCCTCTCTTCAAATGCGCGTGTTCGCATCAGGACCATCACCCTCAGGACGCACGGCGCCAGCCAATTGTTCCCCGCCGGGCACCCGACGGCGCGCAGGCCCTGCGCAGATAGTTGGTCGTTGGTGCGTTTTCCTTTACACTGTGGGCAAGCCCTCGGGATCCGATGACGGCTGCCCGATGCAGTCACGCGGAGGCGGCATCGCCTCCGTGACGCACGCGTAGGTCAAGGCTGATCCGGCGCACCCCTGTACGGCCCCATTCCCGAAAGGATCAGCAGCATGACCGACCTACGTACTCTCGATGCCGGCGCGCTACGCGCCCTACGCCAGGACCTGCTGGCGCGTTACGACGCCTTTCGCGCCCGGGGCCTCACGCTGGACATGACCCGCGGCAAGCCCTCTCCCGAGCAGCTGGACCTGTCGCTCCCGATGTTCGCCAACGCTGAGACGCAGTACCTGAGCGAGTCGGGCATCGACTGCCGGAACTATGGCGGCCTGGACGGCCTCCCCGAGGCCAAGCGCCTCTTTGCCGAGTATCTCGGCGTGGCCACCGATGAGGTGATCGTCGGCGGCGCCTCCAGCCTGGCGATGATGTACGAGACCATCGTGCGCGCCGTCATCTTTGGCGTGCCGGGGGGCGCCGGTCCCTGGGGCCAGCGTGAGACCAAGTTCCTCTGCCCCTGCCCGGGGTACGACCGGCACTTTGCCATCTGCGAAGAGCTGGGTATCGGCATGGTCCCGATCGCGCTCTACGACGACGGGCCCGACATGGACGCCATCGAGGACCTGGTGGCGCGCGACAGCGCCATCGTCGGCATCTGGTGCGTGCCCAAGTACTCGAACCCCACCGGCACCGTCTACTCCGATGCCGTGGTGGAGCGCCTGGCGCGCATGGAGACGGCCACGCCCGATTTCCGCATCTTCTGGGACAACTCGTACGCCGTCCACTCGTTCGACGGGGAGCCGGCGCCGCTCAGGAACCTGCTGGAGGCCTGCGTGGCCGCCGGGCACCCGGAACGCGCCCTCATCTACGCCTCCACGGCCAAGATCACCTTTGCCGGCGCCGGCGTCTCGGCCATGGCCGCCAGCCGCGTCAACGTGACCTGGAGCCTGCGGCACATGGGGATCCAGACCATCGGCCCCGACAAGCTGAACCAGCTGCGTCATGTGCAGTTCCTGCGCGACATGCCCACCATCCTGGCCCACATGGCTAGGCACGCGGCGATCATGAAGCCCAAGTTCGACGCGGTGCAGACCGTCCTGGGCCGGGAGCTGGGCGGCAAGGGGATCGCCCACTGGACGAACCCGGCCGGCGGCTATTTCGTCAGCCTCGACACCATGGACGGCTGCGCGACGGAGGTGATCCGCATCGCGGCCGAGGCGGGGGTGCGGCTGACGCCGGCGGGCTCCACCTTCCCCTACAGGCGGGACCCGCGTGACCGCAACATCCGCATTGCCCCCTCCTTCCCCGCGCAGAAGGAGGTCGAGATGGCCATGGAGCTCCTGGCCGTCTGCATCCTCCTGGTCAGCATCGATCGGCTGCTAGCGCAGGCCTAGGCGCGCCGCCCGGGCCCGAGGCCTTCAGCACCCCCGCCGTCCGGCGGGGGTGCTTTGCTGCAAGCGCCCGGGTGGCCACCGCATCGTGCGGCGCGGCCCAGGTTGCCCACACCGCGGCGCACGGCCATAATGGCTCTGGCCGCGGGGTGGCCCGCTGCGCTCTCTGCCAAGCCCACGTCTGTGGCCCAGCCCACATCCATGTTTCGCTTGTTGGTAGCAAAGGAACCTGCCCATGTCGCACGCCTCTGCCCCTACGCCGCGCCCTTACGGCTTTTACCCCTTCTGGTTCTGGAACGGCGATCTGACCGAGGATGAGATCCGCTGGCAGGTGGCCCAGATGGCCGCCCAGGGGATCCGGGGGTTCTACATCCACCCCCGCCAGGGCCTGCGCCAGCCCTACCTCTCCGACGCCTTTTTCCGCATGGTACAGGTCGCGCTCGAGGCAGCCGAGGAGCACGGTCTGGTCCTCAACCTTTATGACGAGTTCCCCTACCCCAGCGGGGTGGCCGGTGGAGAGGTGGTCCTCGGCGAGCCGCAGTTCCACGCCACCCACCTCGTGCAGCGCTCCTACGACCTTCCCGGCGGGCCGCTGCGCCAGGCGCTGCCGCGGGGCAAGGTGCTTTCCTGCTGGGCCTACCCGCTGGAGGGCGGGCGCGTGGACTGGTCTCGCGGCGTCGACCTGCGCGACGCGGTGGGCACCTGTTTGCCCGTCGAATCGTACAACGAGATGGGCCTCACCCGCTACAACCGCAAGCGCTACTTTGCCAGCGACCCGACTCCCACCCTGGAGGTCACCCTCGGGGGCCCCCACCGCGTCTACGTCTCTGTGCAGGCGGTGGTGGACGACCACAAGTACTGGGGGCATTACGTGGATGCCCTCAACCCGCAGGCCATCCGCCGCTTCATTGACCTGACCCACGAGCGCTACCTGCGCCACTTTGGCGCTCGCTTTGGCCAGAGCATCCATGCCATCTTTGTCGACGAGACGGCGCCGGGCTGGTCGGCGCGCGTCCCCGCAGAGTTCCGGGCCGCCTATGGGTACGATCTGCTACCGCTCATGCCCGCGCTGCAAGACGCGTCGCACCCGCGGCACCTGCAGGTCTCCTACGACCTGAGCCGCCTCACCTATCGCCTGTTCTGCGAGGCCTTTGAGGAGCAGATCGCCGGCTGGTGCCGCGAGCACGGCCTGGCCTACGCCGGCGAAAAGCCCTCCCGGCGCCTAGCCCAGCTGGCCTACATGGACATCCCCGGCGGCGACCCGGGGCACACCAAGGCCGGCGCCGTGATGGACCTGTTGCGCCCGAACCTGCGCCAGAACGCGCGGGCCACCGCCTCGGCGGCCTACTTTTACGGGAAGGAAGGCGCCCTGTGCGAGTGCTTTCACAGCGTGGGCTGGTCGGGCACGCTGCAGGATGCCAAGCTCATCTCCGAGGGGCTGCTCCTAATGGGCACCCGCTACCTGGTACCGCACGGCTTTTTCTACTCCACCCACTCCATGGCCAAGCACGACGCGCCGCCCACCTTCTTCTTCCAGATGCCCTACTGGCCGCACTATGGCGCCCTTTCGAAGAGGGTCGA
This sequence comes from Chloroflexota bacterium, assembly GCA_012513595.1. Next base: position 6,595 of record JAAZBY010000030.1, on the reverse strand, counting down.
CGCCATCGCCGCCCAGTTTGAGGGCACCCATATCGACGCCAACCTCCTCCTGGTGGACCCCAACTCGGGCCTGCCCACCCGGGCGCACCTGGCCCAGTACGAACAGCTGCTCCACGCCATGATGGCCGAGCACCTCGACTATCTCATCGTCGATACCGATATCCTGGAGGCCGGCGAGATCCGCGCCGGCCGGGTGACCGTCCGAGACGTCACCGCGGGCGTGGTGGCCGTGCCGCCCATGCGCGTGATCGAGCCGCCCCTGGCGGAGTGGTTGGCCCGCTTCGACGCCGCCGGCGGCCGGGTGCTGCACCTGCCGGAAGGCCAGGAGGCTGCCGCCTCGGCCCGGCTGCTGGCCGAGAGCGCCGCGCCGTCGCTCCGCATCTCTGCCCCTGCCGGTGACGTGGGCCGGCTGTGGGCCGTCCGGCGCGCCGCCGGCGGGCGGGCGCTCTGGTTCCTCGTGAACACCGCCAACCAGACGCTGGATGCCGCCATCGACGCCGGCCGGCCGCTTCGCGAGGTGGCCCTGGGCAGCGCGCCGGTGCTCCTGCGCCGCAGCGGGGCGGGCTACCGCCGGGCGGTGGCGCCCTTTGAGTCGTTCCTGCTCGAGGCGGCCCCGCAAGAAGTAGCTGGGGGGCCCGCCTCACTGGCGAAGGTGGTCGTGCCAGTCCAGAGGCCGACGCGGGTGACGCCCCTGAACGCCAACCTGCTGCGCCTGGGAGACTGGCAGATGACCCTGCGCGACGACGCCGGCACGGCCCTGCAGACGGAGAGGGTCACGCCGCTGCCCCTGCCGAACCAGCTGGCCCAGGGCGGCTTCCGCTTTGCGCCGAACTTTCGCCTCTTCTTCGGCTGCGCCCCGGCCATGAGCCTGCCGCAGCTGCACGTCGACTACCAGTACTCCTTCGCCTGCGACTATGCCGGCGCCGTGACGCTGGTGATCGAGCCGGGGTCACTCGCCGGAGACTGGGAGATCCGCGTCAACGACGGGGCCCCCTTGCGGGAGGGCGACCTGGCCCCGACCGAGCTCCACGTCCGCGGCAGCCTGGGCGTCGACGTGACGCCGTTCCTGCGCCAGGGAGAGAACACCATCACGGTATCGCTCGCCACTGACCGCATTGACGGGGGCCTGCTGAACCCGCTCTATCTGGCCGGCGGGTTCGGCGTCCTGCTCGACCCGGTGCGCCTGGTAGAGTTCTGCCCCCGCGGCGGCTACCAGACCTGGGAGGAGAACGGCCTGCCCTACTATGCCGGCACCGTCGAGTACGAGACGACCTTCCCCCTGGACGCTGTTCCCGCCGGCGAGCGGGCGCTGCTGGAGATCGCCCACGGCCTGCCCTTCCAGGACGCTATCGAGGTGTCGGTGAACGGCGGGGAATGGGTGGCCATGCCCTGGTCCCCCTACCGGGCGGAGGTTGCCTCCTCCCTGCTGCGCGCCGGAGAGAACAGCCTGCGCATCCGCGTGTTCACGACGCTGATCCGCGCCTTTGAGGGCACCTGGTTCGACATCGACGCGCACACCTACCGCGAGGTGGGCAGCGGCCGCGAGGTGGTCGACGTGGACCGCCGCGCCTTCCGATAATCCCTACCGGCTGGCGAATCGGGAAAGATCGAGAGCCGAGGGGCGAACACCCCTCGGCTCTCGTCGTTCACCGTGGCCGGCAGGCCGTCAGCCTGCCGGGAAGAAGTGGGCCTCCAGCATCAGGCACAGCTGGTGGTAGAGGGCGATGTGCTGCTCCTGCACGGTCGCCGTCTCGGTGCCGGGCACCACCAGTGGGACGTCGACGCCGGAGGCGAGCGGATTGTCGGCCCGTGCAGAGCCGGTCAGGCCGATGGTGGCCAGCCCCAGCGCCCTGGCCACCGACAGGGCCATCAGGACGTTCGTCGCCTGCCCGCTGGTAGAGATGCCCAGGAACACGTCCCCCGGCCTGGCCAGAGCGGCCAACTCCTGGGCGTAGCCGATCCCGGGCACCGGGATGTCGTTGGCCACTGCCGAGGCGAGGATCGGGTTGGCCCCCAGAACGTGGGCGCGGAGCCCCGCCTGCAGGTGCGCGGCCAGTTCCTCGCCATACCTCTCCCGGCGCAAGGCTTGCGCCAGGGCGGCCGGCAGCGGCCGCCGCCGCACGAACGCCTTGAGCAGCTCGCCAGAGATGTGCAGGGCGTCGGCCATGCTGCCGCCGTTGCCGCACAGATACAGGGTGCCCCCTGTGGCCAACGCCCCGGCCGTTACCTCGTAGGCGCGCCCTACCTGGTCGGCGATGCCGGCCAGGGCCGCATGGTCAAGCACGGCCTGATAGTGCGCGGCCACTGCCGGGCGTTCGGCGCGCAGGGTCGCCCGCCACTCCGCGCTGGATTGCACTTTCTCCCTCCCCATGCTATTCAGCGTTGGTCATCTGGCCCAGCCGGGCGAACGATTCCGCCGCATCCCGCCGGGTGAAGGTCAACGCGTCGGCCTCCTCGTCCAGGTCGATGCTCACCAGGTCTCCAGAGTGGAACTCACCGGCCAGCAACCGCTGCGACAGGGGGCTCTCGACGTAGCGCTGCAGCGCGCGCCGCAGGGGGCGGGCGCCAAAGGCCTCGTCGTAGCCCTTGTCAGCCAGCCAGCCCTTGGCGGCCTGGCTGATGGCCACGCAGATGCCCTGCTCGTGCAACCGCTCCTCGATCTCGTGCATCTGCAGGTCCACAATCTCCATGACGTGGTCGCGCGTGAGCTTCTGGAACACGATGATCTCATCGATGCGGTTGAGGAACTCGGGCCGGAAGGTGCGCTTTAGGCTCTGCATGATGTCATCGGCAAAGCGCTCCACCTCGGAGGGCTGCCCGTCGGACCGGAAGCCGATGGCGCCGCCCGCCTTGACGTAGCTGGTGCCCAGGTTCGAGGTCATGATAATCACGGTGTTGCGAAAGTCGACCGTGCGTCCCTGGCCGTCGGTAAGCCGGCCCTCCTCCAGGATCTGCATCAGCGCGTTCCAGACGTCGGCGTGCGCCTTTTCGATCTCGTCAAAGAGAATGACCTGGTAAGGCCGGCGGCGCACGGCCTCGGTCAGCTGGCCCCCCTCGTCATAGCCCACATAGCCGGGGGGCGCGCCGATGAGCCGCGACACGGTGTGCCGCTCACCGTACTCGGTCATGTCCACCTGGAGCAGGGCATCCTCGCTGTCAAACAGGAAGCGCGCCAGCGCCTTGGCCAGCTCGGTCTTGCCCACGCCGCTGGAGCCCAGGAAGATAAAGGAGCCCACCGGACGGCGGGGATCCTTGAGGCCCGATCGCGCCCGCCGGATGGCGTCGGACACAGCGGCGATGGCCTCCTCCTGGCCCACCACGCGGCGGTTCAGGTGCTCTTCCATATCTAGCAGGCGGGAGGACTCGGCCTCCTGCATGCGGGTGATGGGAATGCCCGTCCACGAGGAGACGATCGCGGCGATGTCCTCCGCGTCGACCACCTCGTCGAGCCCCTGCTGCTCCTGCCAGGCGGTGCGCGCCTCTTCGAACTCCCCGGCCAGCTTGAGCCGCTGGCTCTTCAGGTCGGCCGCCAGGGCATAGTTACGCTCCAGGCCGGCCGCCTCCTCCTCCACCGCGAGGCGGTTGACCTCCTGGCGGAGCTCCTTGAGGTGCGTCGGCAGGCTGTGGATGGCGATCATCAGCTTGGAGCCGGCCTCGTCGATCAGGTCGATGGCCTTGTCGGGCAGGTGGCGCTCCTTGACATAGCGATCGGACAGGACGGCGGCCATGCGCAGCGCCTCGTCGGTGATGCGCACGCCGTGGTGCGCCTCATAGCGATCCTTCAGCCCCTTGAGCATCTCGATGGTATCCTCCACCGAGGGCTCTTCGACATAGATCGGCGCAAAGCGCCGTTCCAACGCCGAGTCTTTTTCGATGTGCTGGCGGTACTCGTCCAGCGTGGTGGCGCCGATGCACTGCAGCTCTCCGCGTGCCAGGGCCGGCTTCATCATGTTCGAGGCGTCGATGGCGCCCTGGGCGGCGCCGGCGCCGACCACGGTGTGCAGCTCGTCGATGAACAGGATGATGTGCCCCTCGGCCTGCTGGATCTCTTCGAGGGAGGCCTTTAGCCGCTCCTCGAACTCGCCACGGAAGCGCGAGCCGGCCACCATGGCGCCGAGGTCCAGAGAGACGAGCCGCTTGCCCAGCAGCGGTTCGGGCACGTCGCTGGCGACGATCTTTTGCGCCAGGCCCTCGACGATGGCCGTCTTGCCGACGCCGGCCTCGCCGATGAGCACCGGGTTGTTCTTGGTGCGCCGCGAGAGGACCTGCAACACCCGCATGATCTCGGCGTCACGGCCAATGACCGGGTCGAGCTTGCCCTCCTTGGCCGCCTGGGTCAGGTCGCGGCTGAACTTTTCCAGGGTCCGGAAGCGCGTCTCGGCCGCTGCGGTGGTCACGCGGCGCCCGCCGCGGAACCCTTGCAGCGCCTCGTTAAAGCGCTCGTAGGTGATGCCTGCCTCCACCAGGATGCGCGACGCGGCACTCTCCTGTTCGCTCAGGATGGCCAGAAAGAGGTGTTCCGTCGAGATGAACTCGTCCTGAATCTTGGTGGCCTCTTCGTTGGCCCGGTCCATCAGCCGCTTCACCCGCGGCGTGATGTACACCTGCGAGGGGTGTATGCTGCCCGCGCCCCCCAACCGTGAGCTGGCCTTGAGCACGTCATCCAGCCGGTGACGTATCTGCGGCACGTCGGTGCGCAGCTCGTCGAGGACGCGCACCACCGGGCCATCGGTCTGCTCGAGCACGGCCAGCAGGACGTGCTCCGTGTCCAGTTGGGCATGGTGGTACTGCTGCATGATCTCGTAGGCCCGCGTGGCAGCTTCCTGCGCGCGCTTGGTGAACCGTTCAAATCCTATCATCTATGCTCCCCAGTTCCATGGCGTTGACTGCGAATCGGTGTTCTTCATCGCCGTCTTGCCACTTGGGCAGGGCGCCGCTCGGGCGCCGCTGCATGATTCGTTGCGTAGGTTGTCAGGCTGCGGCTATGACCCGCTCTTTGCGGGCAAAAGTGTACTCGGACCCGTCCACGTCCACCACCACGGTGTCGCCGTCGGTGAACTCGCCCTGCAACAACCGCATGGCCAGCGGATCCTGAATGTGTCGCTGGATGGTGCGCCGCAGCGGGCGCGCCCCATACACCGGGTCAAACCCCTCCTCGGCCAGGGTATGCTGTGCCCCGGGAGTGACCTCCAGGGTGATCCCCCGCTCCGCCAGGCGCCCCTGCAGCTCGCGCAGCTGGATGCCGACGATCTCGCCGAGCTGCTCGCGGGTGAGCCCGCGGAACATGACGATCTCGTCGATGCGGTTCAGGAACTCGGGCCGGAAGTGCTGGCGCATGGCCCGCAAGACGCTCTCGCGCGCCTCCTCCCAGTTCCGCCCGCCCAGCTCGCTGATGTGCTGGCTGCCGATGTTGGAGGTCATGATCACTACGGTGTTGGAAAAGTTCACCGTGCGGCCCTTGCCATCGGTCAGCCGGCCATCGTCGAGCACCTGCAACAGCACGTTGAACACCTCGGCGTGGGCCTTTTCGATCTCATCCATCAGGACCACGGCGTACGGCCGGCGGCGCACCGCCTCCGTCAGCTGGCCCCCCTCGTCGTAGCAGATATAGCCGGGCGGCGCGCCGATCATGCGCGCCACGGTGTGGCGCTCCTGGTATTCGCTCATGTCCAGCCGGATCAGGGCGGCCTCATCATCGAACAGGAACTCGGCCAGGGCCTTGGCCAGCTCGGTCTTGCCCACGCCGGTGGGGCCCAGAAAGATGAACGAGCCGATAGCCCGCCGCCGGTCCTGCAGGCCAGAGCGCGAGCGGCGCACGGCGTTGGCCACGGCCGAGACGGCCTCGTCCTGGCCCACCACCCGCTCGTGGAGGCGCTCCTCCATATGCACTAGCTTCTCGACCTCGCTCTCCACCAGGCGAGACACGGGGATGCCCGTCCACTTGGCCACTACCTCGGCGATGTCCTCCGGGCAGACCTCCTCGCGGAGGAGGCGCTGCTCCGGCTGGAGCGCGGTGAGGTGCTGCTCCTGCTCGGCCAGCTCGCGCTCGGCGGTGGGAATCTCCTGGTAGCGCAGGCGCGCGGCCCGCTCAAAGTCGGCGCGCCGCTCGGCGCTTTCCGCGTCGTTGCGCAGCTCCTCGAGGCGGGCCTTCAGGCCCTGGATATGTGTGATCCCCCGGCGTTCTTCCTCGTAACGCTCGCGCAGCTCGGCCAGGGCCGTCTGGCGTTCCTGCAGTTCCTCGGCGATCTTGGCCAGGCGCTCGCGTGAGGCCTGGTCGCGCTCCTGAGAAAGGGCCTGCTGTTCGATCTGCAGCTGCAGGATGCGCCGTTCGATGTCGTCGATCTCGCGGGGCGACGAATCGATCTCCATGCGCAGCCGGGCCGCGGCCTCGTCCACCAGGTCGATAGCCTTGTCGGGCAGGAAGCGGTCGGCGATATGCCGGTCCGACAGCGTCGCCGCAGCGATCAGCGCCGCGTCCTGGATGCGCACGCCGTGGTGCACCTCGTAGCGCTCCTTTAGCCCGCGGAGGATGCTGATCGTCTCCTCGACGGTGGGGGCGTCTACCAGAACCTGCTGGAAGCGCCGCTCGAGGGCG
>JAAZBY010000305.1 GCA_012513595.1 Chloroflexota bacterium | reverse complement strand
GTCATCGGGTCCTGGAAGATCATGGACATCTTGTGTCCGCGGATCTTGCGCATCTCGTCTTCGCTGATCTTCAGGATGTCTCGCCCCTGGAACCACACCTCGCCGTCTACGATCTTGCCGGGCGGCTGGGGGATCAGGCGCATCATGGACGACACGCTGACGCTCTTGCCGCAGCCGCTCTCTCCCACGATGCCGATGGTCTCGCCTTCTTCGACGTCAAACGAGATGCCGTTGACGGCCTGTACCACGCCGTCCTGCGTGTAAAAGTGCGTGCGGAGGTTCCGCACGGAAAGCAATGGAGTCATTAGGCCTCCTACTCAAGCAAGATGCTGGGATTGGTGACTACTGCCCGAGATACACGTCCTGCAGCCACGGATAGATGGCCGACGTGGCAGCAAAGCCCTGCACGTTGGGCTTGATCAGGCTGACGCGCAGCCCGTGCACCAGCGGAATCCAAGGAGCATCCGCTACGATCAGCCGCTCGGCCTCACGGTATTCCTGCGTGCGCTGCGCGGGGTCCTGCTCCAGGCGGGCATGTTCCAGGAGCTGATCCACCGCCGCGCTGCTGTATCCCATGTGATTCTGCGGACTGGCGCTGTGAAAGAGCAGATCGAGAAAGTTCTCGGAATCGGGATAGTCCACAATCCATCCCGTCAGGTACATCTGGTAGCGCCGCGCGCTCATGTCGCGCAGGAAATCGGCCCAGTCCACCTGGTGCACCGTGATGGCGATGCCCAGGTTGTCTTCGACGAGGCTCAGGACCGCCTCAGTGACCGAATCCATATACCCACTCGAGCCGCTGATCGCCAGCACCACCGGCGGCATGGTTCCGTTCTGTCCGTAGCGCGACCCGGCCAACAACCGTCGCGCGCCCTCCGGATCATACCTGTAGCCCACCAACGAGGGGTCAAAGTCCGGCATGCCGGGAGGCAGAATGCCAGCGGCTACGGTTCCGCCGCCCTGCAACACCAGGTCGGCGATCTTCGCCTTGTCGATGGCCATGGCAAACGCCTGCCGCACCGCCGGATCATCGAACGGCGCCTGCTGGACGTTCAGCCCCAGATACGTGACGCTGAGCTCCGACGACATCCGCACCTCGTCGTGCAGGGGGTTCTCCGGGTCGAGCAGGCGCTCCATCTCCGACGGGGGCACCTCGACGATATCGAGCTCGTTGTTTTCATACATGGTGACGGGGTATCCCCCCGTCACGAGATACTCCACGCGGTCCAGCGCCGGGCCCGGCCCGTAGTAGCGCGCGTTCCGTTCGAGAACGATGCGCTGAGCGGTCAGCTCGGCCAGCACAAAGGGCCCACTGCCGTTGGGGTGCTGCACCCAGCTCTGCCCCTCGGCTTCGATCTGCTGTCGGTCTACCACGAAGGCCGCCGGATAGGTCAACTTGGCCGTAAAGTACGCCTTGGGCGCGTCGATGGTGATCTCGACACTGTCAGGTGTCGGCGCCCGCAAACCAGCGATGCTCGCCGCGCGCCCCTGGGCATAGTCGGCCACGCCGACGATGTCGTTCAGGTACGAGGCGGCCACCGGGGAGCCCAACTCCGGGCTGCAGGCCCGCTCCAGAGAGCCGATCACATCCGCCGCCGTGATGGCGCGCCCGTCGGCAAACTGCGCGTTCTCGCGCAGCACGAACGTGTACAGGCGTCCATCATCGCTCACAGTCCAGTGGTCCGCCAGATCGGGCACCACTACCAGGTCCCCGTTCAAGCGCACCAACCCGCTAAAGAGGTGTACGATATACTCCGCCGACGTGGAATCCTGGGCCATGGCCGGGTCCAGCGTCGGTGGCAGCCCGCCGGCCAGGCGCAACGTCCCGCCCGAGGGTCTCTCATCGTTTCCACCGGCCGCAGGGGTGCTCCTCTGGGGGGGCACCGCCGCGGTGGCTTGCTCTGCACCGCTGGCCTGCCCGCCGGCCTGCCCACCCAGCAGGCCCTGCAGGCGTTCGCGAGCGCCCAAGATCCCCGCCCCGGCGCAGGCTGTGATAACACAGCAGGCCAGGAGGAAGGCCAGGATAGCGAACAGCCAGGATTTCCTGCTCATGGGCGGCTCCGCCTTGGGGCTCGCGTGTTCGTCGCTCCGTCAGGACGTGCCCTTCATGCGCGGGTCCAGAGCGTCGCGCAGGCCATAGCCCAGGAAGTTGAACGCAAACATCAGAATGGCCAGAGCGGCCGCCGGGAACAGCACCTCGTGCGGGTACGACCGGATGGCCTGGGCCCCCTCCGAGATCATCGATCCCCAGGAGGGCGTCGGCGCATCAACCCCAAGGCCGATGAAGCTCAGAAACACCTCCGTCGAGATGTACCCCGGGATGCTCAGCGTTACCGACACCAGGATGGGCCCGACGATGTTGGGCAGGATGTGCCGCGTGATGATGCGCATATCGCGCGCCCCGATCATGCGGGATGCCTCGATAAACTCCTTCTCTTTCAGAGAAAGGATCTGCCCACGCGCCAGGCGGGCCGTGCCCATCCAGGCGGTGATGCCGATGCCCATAAAGATGAAGAGCATGCCGCCGCCCTCCAGACCCAGCAGCCCGTCAACCACCCTGTTGATCCGGTTGAACGTATAGGCCGCGGTCCCCGGCTCGGCTACCCCCCCGAACGAGGTCTTGAAAAAGGCCATCAACAGGATGATCAAGAGCATGGTCGGGAAGGCATACATGATGTCGACAATGCGCATCATGATGTTGTCCACCTTCAGGCCATAGTACCCGGAGATACAGCCATACACCAGACCGATGACCAGGGCGGTCAGGGCACCCATAAAGCCCACCGGCAGAGACACTCGGCTACCGTAGATGATGCGGGAAAGCAGGTCACGCCCCAGATAGTCCGAGCCGATGGGGAACTTGTCGCCCACCTTGGCGTAGGAGGCCATGTCACCGGGCATCACCTTGGTCAGCCAGAGGGGCACGGTGCGCGCCTCGTTCGAGTCACCCTCGCGGTAGCTATAGGGCGCGATGTGGTTGGCAAACACCGAGATCAGGATGATGGCCACGATCACGATGCCACCCAGCATGGCAGCGCGGTTGCGAACGAGGCGTCGGAAGGCGTCTCCCCAGAGGCTGGCTACCCGCTGTTGGCCCTCAGTGGCCTTGCCCGCCAGGCGGCTCGCGGCGCGTTCTTGTGCGGTCATGGAGAGACTCCTTTACTCGAACCGGATCCGGGGATCCAGGAAAGCGTAGGTGATATCCACGGCGAGGTTCGCAATAACGAGGAACACCGCGTACAGCAGCGTGGTCCCCATCACCACAGGATAGTCACGGTTGGTGATGCTGCGGATAAAGAACCGCCCCATGCCTGGAATGGCAAAGATCTGCTCAATAACGAACGTGCCCGTCACCAGGGCCGCGAACATGGGGCCCAGGATGGTGGCCACCGGAATGAAGGCGTTCTTGACGGCGTGCCGCGTCACGACCACGTACTCGCTGAGCCCCTTGGAACGGGCCGTGCGGATATAGTCCTCGCGGATCACCTGCAGCATGCTGGCACGGGTCAACCTGGCGATCAGGGCCGACGACCCGAGCCCCAGAGCAGTCGCGGGCATGACGATCTGCGTCCAGCTCTGACCCCAGCCCGCCACCGGGAACCACTTGAAGGTCAGGGCGAATAAAAAGATAAACACCGGCCCCAGCACTACGCTCGGCACCGAGACGCCCAGAATGGCCACGGCCATGGACAAATAGTCCCAGCCCGAGTTCTGCTTCAACGCGGCGATCACGCCCAGCGGCACACCCACCAGCAGGGCGATCGCCAGCGCGGCCAGCCCTAGCTGCGCAGAAACGGGGAGATGGTCGCGAAAGATGTCATTGACAGTACGGCTACGCGAGGCGTAGGACGGGCCGAACTTGCCCTGCAAGACGCCACTGTACTCCCCAGAGGGATTACGCGTAATGCCCATCCAGTCGGTGTACTGCTTCCAGAGGGGTTGGTCAAGGCCGTAATACTTGTTCAGGTTAGCCTGGATCTCGGCCGGCAGCGGCTTCTCCCGGTCAAATGGTCCGCCCGGTACTGCGTGCACCAGCGCGAACGTCACCAGAGAGATGAACAGCAGCACCGGGATCATCCACAGGATGCGACGTACGATATATCGCCCCATATTTCTTTGCCTGCCTCCTCACGGCGGGGCTGTCGCAGCTCCGCCGCGCGGAGCCGCCAGCCAGGGTCCACTCACTTTGCCCAAGTGAGGTGTCACAGATGCATACGAACCATTATAGCACAGGCGCCCCTGTCTACATAAACCGGTAAAAGAACAGCCACGTGACCTGTGGGGGTCACGTGGCTGTCTCGCGCGCAGCAAACCCCGCAGGGGCCTGCCCGTCAGGCAGCAGTTATCTGTTCACCGTCCACTTGTCGATGTGCTCACCGCCCAGCGCCGCATAGGTCCGCTGGACGTACGACTTGGTGCACACCACGCGCGTGTAGTAGTACACCTGGATGATGATGGCCTCGTCGGTGCAGAGGATCTTTTCCGCCTCATAGTAGGCGGCGGCGCGCTCGGCCGGGTCAGCAACCGCGGCGCCCCTCTCGGTGGCCTCCATGAAGGCCTTGGCCGACTCAGACTCCGGATCCCACTTCGGGTCATTGGCGCTCTTGAGCGGATGGAACACCTCGAGCAGCCAGTTGTTCTCATCCGGGTAGTCTGCGCACCAGCCCATGCGGTAGATCTGCGGGGCATCTTCCTTGACGGTGTCGAGGAAGACGGCCCATTCCTGGTTGGCCAGCTTCACTTCCACGCCCAGGTTCTCCTTCCAGCTCTGCTGGACGAACTGGGCGATCTTCTGGTGCGCCTCGCTGGTGTTGTACATCAGCGTGATGTCGGGCAGGCCCTCACCGTTCGGGTAGCCGGCCTCGGCCAGCAGTTCCTTGGCCTTGGCAGGGTCAAAGCCGATGCCCGGGAAGTCCGGGTCTTCTGCCGGCGAACCAAAGATGCCCGGAGGCGCGAACGTGAAGGCGGGCTTCTGCTCACCCTTCAGCACCGTGTCGATCAGCTTCTGGCGATCCACGGCGTAGGAGAACGCCTGGCGCACCAGCACGTTGTCGAACGGGGCCTTGGTGGTGTTGAAGCCATAGTAGTACTGGCACAGCCGCGGCGCGATGTACAGCTCCTGCGACAGCACGGGGTCCGCCTTGATGCGGTCCATGTCATCCAGCGGCGGGTTCTGCACATCCAGCTCGCCGTTCTCGTACATGGCGAACGCGGTCGAGTCTTCGGTGACCATCACCATGTTGATGGTGCCGATCTGGACCGTGTCAGCGCTGTAGTAGTACGGGTTCTTGAGCATGACGATGCGGTTCTCGTGCTCCCAGGTGTCCAGGAGGTACGGGCCGTTCGTCCAGATGTTGCCGGGCTCGGTCCACGAGTCACCGTACTGCTCGATGACGGTCTTGGGCACCGGGCGGTTGACCCACATGCCGGCGATACCGGGGAAGTAGCCCGCGGGCTGCTCGAGAGTGAACTCGACGGTATAGTCGTCGACGGCGCGCACACCGACGCTGTCCAGGTCGGTGATCTCGGCAGTGTTCACGGCCTCGCCGTTCTTGATGATATAGTCGACGTAGCCATAGTCCGAGGCGGTAGCCGGATCAAGGCAGCGCTTGACGCTGTAGACGACGTCATGGGCCGTGACGGGGCCCTTGGCCTCGACCGTCTTGTTCACCGGGTCATAGTGGACCCACTGAACGTCGTCGCGCATCTTGAACGTCCACACCAGGCCATCGTCGGAGACGGTCCACTCGGTGGCCAGCTCGGGGATGGTGTTGAGGGTCTTGTCATCAAAGTCGGTGAGACCCAGGAACAGGAGCTCATCGCCCTGCACCGAGGTCGTGTCGGTGGCCAGGTTCGGGTCGAGCGTGGGCGGCTCGGTGGCCAGGTTGAAGTTTAGGTAGACGTCATACGCGGCGTCCGACGGCAAAGGCTGCGGGCCTGTGGGCACAGCCGGCGCCTCGCCAGGTCCTTCGCTCGGCCCCGCGGGCTGCTGGACGCATGCGCTGAGCACCATCGTCATCACGATGACGATGGAGAGCAGCGCGAACCACCGTTTGTTACGCAACATCTTTCCTCCTCTAGTCTCCGGTCCGGCAGATCTGTACTGCGACTGTAAGCGACGAGGATACAGCGGTCGCTCGCCACCTCCTTTCCATTGGGCACATGTGCATACAGACCCGCCCGATTATACCCGGGCGGGCACCAGCGTCAAGCAACAGTCTACGTTGCCTTCCACGCTCCTAGCCCGGCGTCAAGGAATTACCAGCACCTGCCCGGCCGTCACATGGTCCGGATCGGAGAGCTGGTTCGCCGAGATGATGTCCCCCGCGGGGACGCCGTACTCCCTGGCGATACCATAGACGCTTTCCCCGGTACACACGACATGTGTGCGCACGCTCGACGCCGCACCTATCGTTATCTGCAGCACCTGGCCGATAGCCAAGCGCTCCGGGTCCTCAATCAGTGGGTTGGCAGCCGCGATGGCCGCCGCGCTCGTGTGGTACCGTCGGGCCAACTGCGCCAAAGTGTCTCCAGAGTGCACGACGTGACGGACCACATCGCCCGCACTCAGCGCCGGCAAACTCAGCACCTGCCCCACCCGGAGCATGTCTGCGTCAGCCAGGGAGTTGGCGGCCATCAGGTCCTCCACACTCGTCCCGTGTGCGGCAGCAATAGAGAGCAGGGTATCTCCGCGACGAACGGTGTAGGTCTTGGCCAAGTTCTCCGTAGCGTCTCCCGGCACGGTGGATAGCACGGCTTCCGTGGGCACCACCAGCAGGCCGGTCGTCGTAGGCTGTGCCGTCAGTTCGGCGCCCAGCGCTGGGCACGGATTACCTGACGTCTCCGCAGGGGGCACGCTTCGTTGCGGCTTGGCCCGAGCACAGCCCACACACACGAGGAATACCAGGGGCACCATCGCTCCAGCGGGCACACACCAGCGTCGTCTCATGAGCACCCGCCAGGCTCCTGCCTCCCCTCATCATCGCCACCGGCGCACGCGCCGACGCGATAGATTATCGACTATTCTAGCACACCTAGGCCCTATGGGTCAAGCCTTTGGCCAGAGCGCAGCCAAACTCCGAGGGCCGCGGGCGGCCAGGTGGCCCCCTTGCAGTAGGCCGGAGCGCCCGGCGACCAACGAGGCGGAAGACCGGCTGCCCGAGACCGGGCCGATGGCGGCCGGCGGCCAGTAGCGGAACCAGGCCTTGCCGAGGATGTCCTCGCGCGCTACCACGCCGAAGCTGCGCGAGTCGTTGCTCGACGCACGATTGTCTCCCAGGACGTAATAGCACCCCTCGGGGATGCGCATCGTCTGCACATAGCCGAGGGTGGGCTGGTCCAGGTAGCCTTCTGCGAGGGGCTGGCCATCGATGTAAACGGCCCCATCATGGATGGCGATCGTCTCACCCGGAAGGCCGACGACGCGCTTGATCAGCGGATGCTCATAGGGCCCGTCCGGGCGACGCAGGACGATGATCTCGCCGCGCCGCGGAGAGCGGAAGCGATAGCTGACCTTCTCCATGATGATGCGCTGATTGTTCTCCAGGTTGGGCTCCATGCTCAGGCCGTCCACCCGGCGGGTCTGCCCCAGGAACACGTTGATGATCACCACGATCACCAGAGCCGGGAGAACCGCTTCCGCGCACTCCCGGAGCCAGGACTTTTGCTGGCGCTGCGTCCCTTCCATCTATTCCCCCGGCGGGCATGGGCGCTCAGGCGCATTCTACTGTAAGGAGAAAGGGCCCGCCATCTGGCGGGCCCTGGTTCAGAACGAGAGTGTGGCCGTTTAGCGACCTCTGCCGCCGCCGCGCCGGTCTCGGCCGCCGCGCCCGCCACCACTGGGGGGCCGGTCGCGCTCACGCGCTTCCTCGATGGTCCACCCCTCCAGAACGGCCTGGCGTGACAGCCGGATCTTGCCGTTCGAGTCCACGTCGGTGACCATGACCATCACCTCGTCGCCGACCTGGACGACGTCTTCGACGCTCGGCACGCGATAGTCGGCCAGCTGCGAGATGTGCACCAGGCCGTCCTGGCCGGGCAGAATCTCAACAAAGGCACCAAAGGGCTCCACGCGCACGACCTTGCCGGTGTAGATCTGGCCGATCTCGGCGACCGCCGTCAGGCCCACGATACGGCGGATGGCCTCCTTGGCGCTCTCACCATCCGTCGAGCCAACGATGACGGTGCCGTCGTCGTCCACATCGATGGTGACGCCGGTATCCTCGATGATGCCGCGGATGTTCTTGCCGCCCGGGCCGATCAGGGCACCAATCTTTTCCACGGCGATCTTGAGCGTCTCCAGGCGCGGCGCCGTGGGCGCCAGCTCCGCACTCGGCTGCGCGATGCAGGCGTTCATCACTTCCAGGATCTGCAGTCGCGCTTCGCGCGAGCGCTCTAGGGTCTCAGCGATGATGGCATCCTTCAGACCGGTGATCTTCATGTCCAGCTGGATGGCCGTGATGCCCTTGGCAGTGCCGGCCACCTTAAAGTCCATGTCACCCAGGTGATCCTCGAGCCCCTGGATGTCGGTGAGCACTGCCCAGCGGTCGCCCTCGGTGATGACTCCCATGGCGATGCCGGCCACCGCCGTCCGCACGGGCACGCCGGTCTGCATGAGCGATAGCGACGCCGCACACGTGCTGGCCATCGATGTAGACCCGTTGGACGACAGCACCTCCGAGACGATCCGGATGGTGTAGGGGAACGTGTCAGGAGGGGGCAACACCGGCTTGAGGGCCCGCTCGGCGAGAGCGCCGTGCCCGATCTCGCGGCGACGCGGCCCCCGCAGCGGGTAGGCCTCCCCCGTCGAGAAGGGCGGGAAGTTGTAGTGATGCATGAAGCGCTTGGAGTAGTCGCCGGCCAGCGTCTCGATCGACT
>JAAZBY010000304.1 GCA_012513595.1 Chloroflexota bacterium | reverse complement strand
GTCTGCCGACATGACGCATCCGGGCACCGTTCGGCGATGCCCGGACCTTGCCCGTCTACCGACGGTAGCGTTGGATCACGGTGCTGTCGATCTTTGAGGTGGCGCCATACGGGAGCAGGCTCCACAGTTCACGGTTCACCCGGCGGAGTTCGTCCACGTCGTTGTTCCTCAGCGCCTGTCGCCCGGCGGCGATCCAGCGCATCGCCGCGTCGCGATGCTGGATGTCGTATATCTGCTTCTCGAACCACTCAAAGTGCCACACCGGCAGAATGTCCGCGCGATCCAGGGCGCGGAGGGCGATACGAAACGCCTGATCGCCCTGCTCTTCCATGGCATCGGCAGAGTCCGTGGGAAGGGCCAGCGTCTGGCCGAGCCCCGCCTCGATGCCGCGCAACTGCTCCCGCTCTTCCTCGGTGCCGTACTCGGCCAGCACCCTCTTGGCCCACGCGATGTTGCGCTCGGCACGCACCGGCGCCAGGGCGCGTTCCATCTCGTCGATCTGCACCAACAGGTCGCGGCTGCGCCGCTCACAGCGTGCGGCGGCGTCGGGATTGGTGCCGACCACTTCCACGGCCTCACGTATCTCCTGCTTCACGCCGTCCTCCCGGACCCGAACGAGAGCAGGGGGCGCGGGCGCTCCCGAGTCTGTGACCTCCTTCTCCACGGCTTCCAGGCGCTCCAGGGCCTGCTGGGCCCTGCGCTCCGTGTCCGCAGGGTCTGGGGGCCGTATCTCCCGCATGTCGACGATGTGTTCGTAGGTCTGGCCCAACGTCGGAAAGGTGACGGTTGCCGTCACCAGTCGCGAGACATCGATCTCCACCATGAGCGAGATCGCAGCGTCCGCAGGCAGGTCCCGCCCCAGACGATCCGCTGGGATGACCAGGGCGCCCGTCTCGTGGTTCTTGGCCGCATCGTCGCTCTCCCCTTCCATCAGGGGGATGACGATGCGGTCGCCTTCCCGGTCGTGGCGCACCTCCCAGGCGCTGGAGAGCATGCGCGTGCTTTTCAGCGGCAGGATATCGTTACGTTGTGCCAGCCAGGTCATCCCGCCATCTGCCAGGGCCACCCCGAAGGAATGGCTGAGCCGCGCATCCTCGATGAGTCGACCCCTGGTGTGCTCGAGCACCTGCGGCCTCGTCACCGTTGTACACACTGCCCCTCGGCCGTTGCGCAACGTGGGGGTATAGCGGTTCACGATGCCCTTCTCAGCATAGAGCATGGCAGCGAATGCGCCGGACTCTGACAGCGAGATGCGGCCGCTGGTCCAGTCGACCGCAGAGGCCTCGTTGGCAAACTCGAGCGTGTACCCCCCGAACGACGCAGTGCCCTCCGCCTCGACGGTCCCATGCACTTCGAGGTCGTCGTCGTCTCCCACCGTGGGCCAGTCGGGGAAGGAGATCACGAACGTGGAAGCCGGCACGACGGCGGCCGTCGGCTGCACCTGAAGTGGCTGGCTGCTCGCCCAGAGCGCCGCGCCTCGCGCCACGACGGTCATCGGGTCCAAGCGGTGTTCCAGCGGGATGCCCAACCCCTCGGTGGGATCGAGCAGGATCTGGCGCAGAATGGACGCATGGGTGGGCCCGCCCACCAGGATGACCTTGGAGATGTCCGCCGGCGACAGCCGATGCTCGTGCAAGAGGTCTCGGCAGATGCGCACGCTGCGCAAGACATAGGGCGCCACGATGGCCTCGAGTCGGGAGCGGGTGAGCTCATAGTCTATCTCCACCACCTGCCCCGGCCCTACCCGCACCAGATCGGCGCAGCGCGCGCTCTGGGCCGTGGGGTTGGAGAGCTGAATCTTGGCGCGCTCGACGATGCGGCACAGTTGCGCCGTCACGGCCTCGTCTGGCGCGGACAGGTCCACACCTTGTTCCTGCAGCAAGTGGGGGACGAGGAGTCGCGCTACGATGTCTTCGTCGAACCGCATGCCCCCGAGATCGTTGTCGCCGCGCTGGCCCGCAATGCGCATGACGCCGTCCTCGATGCGCAGGAGGGCCACGTCAAGGGTGCCGGCGCCCATATCGTAGATGAGCCAGTAATCCCGTTCCGTCTCATCCTGAAAGCCGTAGGCCTGCGCCGCGGCCACCGGCTCCTGGAGGATCGGGCACACGTCCAGGCCGGCCAATCGCGCGGCGCGCTCGGTTGCCTGGCACTGGTAGATCTCAAAGTCCGCAGGAACGGTAACCACCGCGGCCGTGGGCCGTTCGCCAAAGCGCGCGGCAGCGCCATCCAGCAGCGCATCCAGCACCTTGGCCGACAACTCCTCCGGGCCCAGCGACGTGCCGGTGCGCGCGAACACGTGTGGGCGCGCGTCGCCGATGAACCGCTTGAACCGCACGGCGACGTTTTGCGGGTCGCGCCCGGCTGCCTCGTATGCCGCACGGCCCACCACGTAGCTACCCGGGTTGTCGCACCATACGGCAGAGGCGGTGATCTCCTCCGCGTTGGTGTTCCGCACCATCTCCACGTCGCCGCCGTGTGCCACGGCCATCGCGCTGTTGGTAGTCCCCAGGTCGATGCCAAAGTCGATCGCTGTGCGCGCCATCAGGTACTCCTTTCCTCGTCACCCACATTGGCCTCGTCACCTGCGGGCGTCGCGCTGTTCCAGTCGGCGGGCCGGGAAGCGATCACCTCGGCGTGTTGCACGATCTGGCCGCCCAGGCGGACTTCCGGCGTGAGCGTCTGTACCACCGTGGATCCGGTGGCGTCTTCCTGCGTCTCATACCCCACGATGCGAAAACTCGCGCTCCCCGTGCGCGGCACCGGCGCGCCGTTGTAGTCGCGCACCGTGACGCCCTGGTCGGCCAGGATCGCCCACATCGTGTCGACGTCGCGCTGCGCGGCGCGGAGGGCCGTGGGCGCGTCGTCCCCTGTGGCCGCCCTGAGGTGATCCTGCAGTCGCCAAAGCCAGGAGGCCAGGTCACCGAGGAGGCGGCCCTCGACGGCAGGGGCCGAGCGAGGTAAGGGGCCGTGCGCGTCTGGGATTCTCTCTTCTCCGCCGCTGGGCCCCACAGCTGCTGGCGATGGAGGGGTGATGTTGTTCACTTCCTGCTCCTCTCCTGGGTCGATGGTTCATTCCACGCGGATCACGACCGTCAGCTGGCCGCTGCTACTTAGGCCGCCACCTGGCGAATGGAGCCGCCAATACCCCGTGTAGTCTTGGGGACTGTCCGGCGCGCGCATGGCGACAGAGATCTCGACGAGGCTGTCGGGCTCCGTTCTGGGGACGACGACCTCTTCGACAGCGCCCATCGGCTCGCCCTCTTCAAACCGCAGCACGATATCCTCCCACGCACACGTGCTGCCATTGGTGATGGCCCACGTTTTGGTGAACGGCTGCCCGGGGCTGAGGACTGTTCCATCGGGTATGGTCACATCAACACTCTCCGGGTGAAAGCGGAACTTGATGTCACAGTTCGTCGGGGGGAGGGTAGCCGTGGGGCGCCGGGTGGCGGTCGCTCTACGCGTGGGCGTGGCGGCCGGGAGAACGGCGGCAGGGGCCGCCCGGGTCGGGGTGGGGATAGGGCGAGACAGCTCATAGGTCGTGCAGATCAGCAGGATGCCGATGCAGAGCGCCACGATCGGCGCGAACGCCCCACCCCCGTTGCTCCTGGTCTTCGCTTGGCGATCCCTGGAGGACGGCTCCGCCTTTGGCGGGCGCGGTTGTCGCTCTGGCTCTCGGGCCGTGGTGGCATCGGGCTGCCTAGCCCTCGGGCGTTCCTTGCCTGGTCGGCCGCCCCGCGCCGCGTATCCAAGGTGTTCCCGGATGGTGGCGGCGGTGCCCTCCGAACGCGCGAGCGCCAGGCATCTCTCCAGGACCGGTACGCACCCCTTCCAGTCGTGGGTCTCGCTTCCATAGGCCATGATGCAGGCGGATGCGCTTTTCGCGACCTGGTCGTACCCTGCCTGGATGCGCTGATCTCCTGCTGCCAGCAGGCTTGCCAAGAGGTGGAGCGCCGCGTCGCTACGGAGCAGGATGTGCTCTGCAGCGTCCTGGCCCTGCCGGGGAGTCTCGAATGTGAAGCGTTCGCCCCACTGCGCCCAGTCGTCCACTGCGGCCAGTAGCGGCCTCACGCCCTGCTCCATCGCCACGTGCCGATCTACTGCCGGCAGGCCAGATGCCTGCACGATCCGCAGGTGGCGTTCTACCCGCTCGCGGTCGCCGACCAGCGCCGCCGAGACGGCCAGAGAGGTGTTGATGCCCAGCAAGCCTCTCCGAATCGACGCGAGCACCCTCTCGGTAGTCGCCTCGGGCCATTGGAGGGCGAGCCAACTGTGATAAGAATCATCCTCGAGGAGATCTCCCCAGGCAGTGTAGGCGTCCAGCCACGCGTCCTCGCACGTGGGGCCGTCCACCGTCGTCCAGCGCTCGGGCTGCTCACCCTGGCGTTCGCGTTCCAGGGCCTCCAGGTGCAAGCAGACCGCGATGTTGTGGAGGGGCACACAGGGGTCGACGAACAGCTCGGTCTGCCTCTGCCAGAGATCCAGCGCGTCATCGGCCGAGTCCTGGCCGCGCGCGAGTGCTGCATCCCATAGCGAGGGGTCGCGGTGCTGGGGCCAGAACCAAAAGGCTTCCCACACCTTCCGCTCGGCCGGCGAGGAGAGGGTGCCCAGTGCCTCTGCCACAGCCGCTGGATCCCCCGAGCCCGCCATGGTCTCCCAAGGCCATGGGCCCGCCGCGACCTTGCCGACCTGGCGCGCCGCAGCCTCGACCTCTTCTTGCCGCTCGGCGATCTGTGTGGCGCCGCAATCCACGCGCAACGCGGCCATACGGAACGGGTTCTGGGTGTACATGTCGGCCGAGATCACCGCCGAGATCTCCGCGCCGGCCGACCCACGATCGCCCGCAGGGCGAGCCCCCACGGATGCCAGATAGTCCCGCATCTCGGCCGCCTCCTGTGCGACCGAGGGACTCGCTGCCCACCATGCAGCGATCGTGACCAGTGACAGCGCATTGCCTACACCGGCGGTGGCCTCAGTAGACGCACCGACTAGCGTCAGGATGGTTCCAGCGAACGTATCCAGGCAGGGATCCAGCAACGCGCGGTGGTGGCCCAGGACGAGGTCCAGGGTGTTCAGGTCCAGGCGGACCTCCTCGACGAGGCTGTGTGCCCGCCGGGCCGCGCCGGCGGGATCGGCAAGGCCCCCTTGTTTGGCGGCGCTACAGCGGCCCTCCACGCTTCTACGCAGGGGCCCAGTCGCAAGGTCAAACGGCTGCGCCTCCTGGTGCCGAGGCAGCCTCGCGGCCCAATCCCGCCCTACCTGGGCGTGGTGTAGCGCCTCATCGACCAGCCCGCGCGCCGCGGATCGCAGCGCCAGCCCAACGCTGATGCCTACGAGGGTCGGTAGGGCTCCCTGTCGCAGCGCTTCGACATCCTCGGTGGTCACTGCTGGGTCTGCAAGCGCGCTGACGCGACGCTCCACGTAACCCCATGCCTCATCCGAGGCGAACACCTCGTCCCACAGCGCAGTGATGGCTGCCCAGTTGACATCCCGCTCATAGTCCCAGCCGGTCGCGCCGGCCGAGAGCGTGGAGAGTACGCTTTCCAATGCGAGGGCATGGGCCAGCACCGCGAGGTTGTGGAGCGCGACAGCGGCACGGACGGGCGAACCTTTGGCTTGTTCGCCGCGCCAGATCGCCTCGGCGCCTCGGATGTCGCCGCGGGCCAACAGGGCGCAAGCGGCGTCGGACGCACCGGGTGCCTCCAGTGGCCAGAACCACAGAAACTCGTGGACGATGCGCTCCATTGGGGATGCGAGGGCATCACGGGCCGCGCGGATGTGCTCGGCCGTCGCGGTCTCTAGAGGTAGCAGCGGCCAGGGGCCGGGGGCAGGATCCAGCCCCACCCCAATGGCGCCCTCCATAGAGCGCACGCGCTTCTGTACTTCACGCGTGCGAGCATCGCTCGGGATCTGCAGCACCCGGAAGGGGTTGCGGGCGAACGCCTCCGGATCGCCAGCGTATGAGAAGACCATGTCGTGGAGGGTGGGGCTGGACTGCACGATCGCACACCTGTTGGGTCCAAGTCGCAAGATGGCCAACCAGTCCGATCCGTGGGCTGGGCAGTGCTCGCCTGGCGGCAGGATAGACCATATGCCATGATCAATCAAGGGATCCGGCAATACGCAACACCTTGCGATGGCAGCGCCGCAAGCCAGGACAGAGCACCGATCAGCGCTCAGTACTCTGACACAAGGCCTTCGTCCGCTCGTAGCACGCCGGGCGCGGGCCGGTTGGCCCACGCGGCGACCACCTCAAATCATAGAAAACTCTAATAAGACTCGCCGCGCACAGGCGCCGCCATGTGCTACAATGCGAACTGCAAGTCCCGCTTGGCTGCTCGTCCCCCCTCAATCCCAAGGCAGCCAAACGGGGCTTTCTGTGTTCCCGCGGCGCCACGCTCCCCTAGCAGGCCGTCCGGTTGAGTCCCCGCCGGTCCGTCGGGTATACTCGGGCTCACGCACCCTCCCCCCGACTCGCCGGCGGGTCGCCAAACGCGCACTGGAGGTAACCAGTCATGTCCTCACCGCTTGCCATCGACGGCGGGCAGCCGCTCCGCTCCGAGCCCTTTCCCTCCTGGCCCCAGTGGGGCGCCGACGAGGAGCGCGCCATCCTCGACGTGCTGCATTCCGGCCGCTGGTGGGGGCCCGAGGGCACCCAGGTCAAGGGCCTGGAGGCCGAGTTCTCCGCCTATCACGACGCCCGCCACGGCGTGGCCGTCACCAACGGCTCCGCCGCGCTGGAGGTCTGCCTGCTGGCCGCCGGCCTCGGCTGGGGCGACGAGGTGATCACCACGCC
>JAAZBY010000303.1 GCA_012513595.1 Chloroflexota bacterium | reverse complement strand
CGCGGCGTGGACGCCCTGGGAGAGGCCTGGGTGCGCAAGGTGACCGAGCAGCTGCCCGGCCAGAGCGACCTGGCCGAGTCTCTGGCCGAGATCGCGGTGCGCAAGGCCGAGCGGGCCCGTGCCGCGGCCGCCGACGTGGCTGCCCTGCGGGGCGCGTAGGCTCCTTCGCCGGGTACCGAACGGAGCGGGCCCGCCGACCATCTGCCGGGCCAGCGATCGCGAGCGACAGAACAGATAACGCCGACCGGCCGCCCCTCGCCCGTCAGTGGGGGAGGGGGGCCGGCGGCAGCAACAAGGAGCAGGGCAGCATGGGTGGTATAGCGGTGGGCGTGGTGGGGCTGGGGTTGGGACGGCACTTTGTGGCCGCCAACGCCGCTTTGGAGAGCGTGGGAAGGTTGGTCGTCTGTGATCCGGACGAGGCCCGCGTGGCCGAAATCCGCGCCCAGTTCCCCAAGATAACGGCAGCCTACCCCGATCTGGAGACCATGATCGCCTCCGAACGGCTGGACGCGGTCAACGTCGTGACGCCCGACCATCTGCACCGCGCGCAGGTGGAGCGCTGCCTGGCGGCTGGGCTGCACGTCTTGCAGACCAAGCCGCTGGCCACCACCCTCGAGGACGGCCGCGCCATCGTGCGGGCTGCCGAGGCCAGCGATCGCGTCGTTATGGTCGCCCATGAGCGGCGCTTCCGCTCGTTGTGGCGGGCCGTCAAGGGGCTGATCGCCTCCGGCCGGCTGGGCGAGGTGATCCATGTGCGCTCGGACCAGGTGGGAGACAGGCGCGGGCAGTTCGCCAAGGCGCCCTGGTACGCCTCGGCCGAGGCCGGCCGCACCGCCCTGGTCGGCAGCGGCATCCACGACGTCGACCTGATCCGCTTTCTGGTGGACAGGCCGATCTGCACGGTGACGGCTTTCTCCAACCGGCTGGGCGACCTCGACTTTCCCGAGGCCAAGACCACGGTGGCGCTCTACGAGTTCGAGGGGGGCGCCATCGGCGAGGCGATGGTCTCTTAAGAGGCGCGCTGGCCCAAGGCCGGGCGTCGCGGCAACGCCTTTCGCCTGCTCGGCACCGGTGGCATCGTCGTTGACAACCTGGTCTCCTTTGTGGGGCAGGACGGTTGGGAGGAGCTGCCCGACGATGCCCAGCCGCTGGTGACCGGGGTTGCCGGGTGCGTGAACGCGTTCGTGCGCGCCATCAGCGAGGGCGCGCCGGTGGCCATCCCGGCGCGCGATGCGTTTGGGTCGCTGGCCGCAGCGGTCGCCGCCGACCGCTCCGCCGCCCTGCGGCAGAGCACGCGCGTGCCGGGCGTTGACGAGGACTGACCAGGAGCCCGAGGGAGTGACGCGATGAGCATCATCGACCACCTGACCTGTAGCCCCGGCACCGCCGGGCTGTCTCTGGAGGACTCCCTGAGGGTTTTCTCGGGGATCGGCTTCCGCAACATCGAGCTGTTCAGCCGTGCGGGCTCTCCGAACGCCCCGGACCTGCGGCGCGACCCGGAAGAGTACCGTGCCCTGGCGGCGCGCTACGGGATGCGCATCAGCTCGTTCCACCTGCCCAGCGTCGGGGTAGACTCCGCCGAGTCGTTCGAGGCGGCCGTCCGCGCGGCGCGCTTTGCCGAGGGGCTCGGGGCGGAGGTGGCCCTGTTCAACGCTGACACGCGGCCCATCACGATCGCTGCGCTGCCCCGCTACCTGGACGCCGTGGCCGATGTGCCGGTCACCATCGCCGTCCAGAACCACCCGGGGCGCGCCCTTGAGACGGGCGAGGACTACCGCGAGGTGTTCGCCGGCATCGGCGACGATCCGCGCCTGAAGGGCGTGCTGGAAGTGGGCGCGTTCCACCACTACGGCTGGACGTGGCAGCAGGGCTACGACCTGCTCCAAGGACGGATCGCTCTGGTGCACATCAAAGACATGGTTG
>JAAZBY010000302.1 GCA_012513595.1 Chloroflexota bacterium | reverse complement strand
TGGACGCTGAGCGGCGAGCCGAGCGCGGCCAACAGCATCTTTGCCGCGTTCTACCCCTTGGGCCTGTGGGAGGTGGTCTTCCCGACGCTCCCATACCTGGCCCTGGAGCTCGAGATCGTCGCCTACCTGGCCTTTGCCGGGGTGTTCACGCACCTGTACGTGCGCGAGCTGACGGGCAGCACCTCCGCCGGAATGCTCTCGGGCGTGACGTTCAGCCTGTGCGGCTTTCTCACCTCTTACCCGATGCTGCAGATGATCATCCTGCAGGTGGCCGTGTGGCTGCCGGCGGGGCTGTGGCTCCTGGAGCGCGGCCTGCGCAGGCGCTCGCTCCTTGTGGTGGCGTTGGCCGGGGTGGCCTACGGGTGCGGGGTGTTGGGCGGGCACTTTCAGACCTACCTGTACATGGTCTACCTGACGGCCGCCTACCTGGTCTTCCGCGCCGTGCAGGGGCGGCTGGGGCTGCGCTTCACGCTGGCCGCGATGGGGACGTTGGGCCTGGTGGCGGTGGGCGTGGCTGCGCCGCAGCTCCTGCCCAGCGCCGAGATCGTTTCCCGGTCGACGCGCGGGCGCCTGGGGTACGACGTGATCGCCCGGGGCTTTGCCCTCGCCGAGTGGTGGGGGCTGCTGCGCCCCAACCCGGGGCAGTGGTCACCGCTGTACGTGGGGCTGGCGGCGCTGGCGCTGGCGGGCGTGGCGCTGGTGGCCGCGGCGGTGCGCCTCGTGCGGCGCGGCGCGGCCTTGCCCTGGCCGCGCGGGCAGGCGGGGTTCTGGGCGGCGGTGGCCGTCGTCAGCCTGCTGGTTTCCCTGGGTAAGAATGGCTTTCTCTACCCGATCCTCTACCGGGCGGTGCCCGGGTTCGCCCTGTTCCGGCAGCAGGAGCGCGCCGCCTTCCTAGTGGCTTTTGCGCTGGCGGTGCTGGCGGGCTTTGGGTTCAGCGCGGCCGAGGGTTGGCTGCGCCGGCGGGGCCGCGCCGCCTGGGGGCGGGTGTTGCTGCCGCTCCTGATCGTGGTGACGGTCTGTGACCTATCCCGAGTGCACGGCGCCGTGCTCGAGCCGCTCCCCCCGGGGGGCTGGGAGGCGCCCACCCCCGCCCTGACGGCCGTGCTGGAGCATGCCGTGCCCGCAAACGGCCGCGTGAGCAGCGAGGGCCTCCTGCCGCTGGATGGCAACGCGGCGCTGCGCTACCGCTACCGGGACGTTACCGGCAACGGGCCGCTGCAGATCGCCGCGTACGAGCGGCTACTGACCGACGTGCCCGAGCTGCGCTGGTGGCAGATGCTCAACGTCCGCCACCTGGTGACGGGGCGCACGCTCGACTCCCCGGGGATCGAGCTGCTGGCCGAGGACCCCGCGCGTGGCCAGCGCGTCTACGCGCTGTACATCGGCAGCCGGGATGCCTGGGTCGCCCACGAGGTGCGCCTGGCGCCGGACGGCGCGGCCGCCCTGGACCTCACCGCCGACCTGACGCTGGACCCGTTCGAGGTGGCCGTGCTCGAACAGGCGCCCGATCCGCTGCCCGCGCCGGCCACGGCCCCCGAGGGCGTGCGCGTGGCCGCCATCTACCCGTGGCGCGTGATCGCCGAGGCGACGCTGTCGAGCCCGGGGGTGCTGGTGGTCAGCGAGGTGGATTACCCCGGCTGGACGGTGCGGGTGGACGGGGAGCCGGCTGAGGGGTTGCGCGCCTACGGCGTGCTGCGCGCCGTGGCGCTGGGGGCCGGCAGCCACGTCGTCGAGTGGGTCTTTCGCCCCTGGTCGGTGTTCATTGGGCTGGGCTGGGCCGGGGCCACCCTGCTGGGGGTGGCCATCTGGGCGCTGCTGGCCCGCCGGGCGGGGAACCGCCAAGCCCGGGCGGGGAACCGCCAAGTCCGGGCGGGGAACCGCCGGGCCTAGGGCGACGTTCTGGAAGAGACGGGGACCCGCGCCGGGCCCAGAACGGGCGTCGCTCGCGCCAAGGGACTCCACAACAGACGGGACGTGAGGTGATGAACCGAGACAGATGGATCGGGGCCGCGCTCGGCGCTGCTCTGGTGCTGATACTGATCATCGTGGGGCAGGTCGCCTGCTCCTCGCGGGAGGGCGCCACGCCGACGCCCGCCGACCCTGGCGGGTACCCGGCCGGCTATCCCTATCCGCAGGCCACGCCGCCCCCGCCGGGCACGGGCTATCCGCTGCCCGGGTCGCCTGTGCCTTACCCGGGGCCCACTACGGCGCGGCCGACTGCGACGGGAACGGGCCCGCACGCCGCTCCCTGGTATCTGCCGCTGATCACCCATCACTACGCGATGGTCACCCCGACGCCGACCGTCCAGCCGACGGCCACGGCCACGCCCACCGTCACGCCGGTGCCCACCAGGCCCTGGCCGCCGGCGCTGTCGGCGCCGGGCCCCTCCAAGCTGGGCCTGCACGTGCAGTGGAACAGCTCGCCCGATATCCTCGAGTTCGTGCGACGCTACCGACCGGCCGTGGTCAAGGGCGTCAACGACCTGAACTATCTCGCCGAGGTCAAGGCGCTGTCACCCAGCACGGTGACCATCGGGCGGATCGAGGATGGCAGCCCCTCGCGTGACGGGGACCCCGCCCAGACGGCCCGCGAGTACGTGAACCGCTACCTGGGCATCTACCTCTCCCATCCCTGGATCGACTATTGGGAGGGGATCAACGAGCCCGACGTGGGCGGAGACATGGCCTGGTACGCGGCCTTTGAGGCCGAGCGGGCCCGGGCCATGGCCGAGCACGGCCTGCGCGTGGCCATCGGGTCGTTCTCGACGGGCGTGCCCGAGTGGGAGGACTTTGGCGCCTTTCTGCCGGCCGTTCGGGCGGCCAAGGCGCACGGGGGGGTCCTGTCGCTCCACGAGTACGACGCGCCGACCATGACGCGCTCCGTCGGCGCCGCGCTGCCCGGCCGGCAGGCGGTGGCGGACCGCGGTGCGCTGACGCTGCGTTACCGCTGGTGGTACGAGGACTATTTGCGGCCGCGGGGGCTGGTGCTGCCCCTGGTGATCACCGAGGCCGGCGTGGATGGCGGCGTTACCAACCGCCCCGGGCCGGAGGGCGGCGGCTGGCAGGACTTTACGACCTACTGGGCCGAGCAGGAGGGGCTGGGCCACGACGGCACGGCCACCTACCTCCAGCAGTTGGCCTGGTACGACAGTGAGCTGCGCAAGGACGACTATGTGATCGGCTGTGCCATCTTTACCGCCGGGCCGATGGACGACAAGTGGCGCAGCTTTGATGTGACGGGCATCCTGCGGGAGATCGGCCAGTACCTGGTGGACGAGGCGGCCAAGGCGGGGGTGCACTGAGCGGGGGCGCGGCGGCGCGGGAATTGACACTTTGTCCGCCTGCTGGTATACTCGCGAATCGGATGGAGGGCTGCCGGCCCCCTCGGAGGGATGGCAGAGTGGTTTATCGCGGCGGTCTTGAAAACCGTTGATCGCAAGATCCGGGGGTTCGAATCCCTCTCCCTCCGCCT
>JAAZBY010000029.1 GCA_012513595.1 Chloroflexota bacterium | reverse complement strand
GACGCTTCCGGGTCGGTCTGGTTATACCCGGCCCAGGCCGAGTAGTGCGCCACCCCCTCGGCCCCGGCCGCCACGATGCTCAGCTGGTACGACAGCGTCCGCACCCGCCGGCCGCGCAGCTGCGAGCACACCACCAGCCTGTCCCCCTCCTGGCGCGAGGCGTATACCGCCGCAATATCGGCCGAGGCCAGCCGCCGCCGCAGCGACTGGTCAGCCAGGGGGTCGTACAGCACCGCCTCGAGCGGCTCCCCCTCGGCGGAAAGTCAGGTGTCGGGGCGGAAAGGCTCCCCCTCCGCCAGCGTGACCAGCGGCTGCGCGGTCTCTACCGGCACAAAGACCTCGTTGGCGCGGGCAAAGGCCTCCAACAGCGACCGGAGCGTGGCATACTGCGAGCGGTAGGCGCCGATGGCCAGGTACTTGCGCACGGCGTCTTCCTCGCTCAGCGACAGGCGCACCCACCCCTCCGACACCTGCGCCAGCGCCGGCGGCGGCAGCAGCATCGCCCCGAGATTGAGCCCCTTGCGCGGCGGGAAGGGGTACTGCTCCGAGTGGATCGGGTAGGCCAGCACGTCGGGCCGGTAGGCCGGGTCCTCCTCCTGGAGGGTGGCCAGGGCCAGCCGGGCAAAGGCGGCCAGCGCGCGATGGTCCGGATGCTCATCCACCGGGTGCGGGATGACCACCAGGTCCGGGCGCTCCTGCCGCAGGATGGCGGTCAGGTCCGCCAAGAGGTCGGCGCCCGAGTAGGTCGCCTCGGGGTTGTAGGTCAGCGGGTAGGGGCTGGAGGAGGCCTCGATGTAATAGGAGCGCAAGGGCCGGTCATGCTCCCAATACTGCCGCAGCATGGGCAGCAGGCCGCGGTCCGGGTAGGAGAGAAAGAGCACCTGGGCATCGTCCAGCCCGAGGATGCCCACGGCGGCCAGCGTCTCCTGCTGGCGGATGGTGCCCATCCGCCGAAAGTCGGCCGCCGTCGGGAAGAGGCGCTGAAAGTCCCGCATCGTCGCCGTGAGGTAGCCGTCGCCGTTGGTGGCCACTACCACGTGGGCCTGCAGGCCGGCGCGTTGGGCGGCCATCAGCAGCCCGCCCGCGCCGAGGGTCTCGTCGTCGGCGTGGGGCGCCAGGACGAGCACGCTCCCGTAAGGGGCCAGGTCCAGCTCATCCAGCTCGGTGAGGACGACGCGGGCCAGGTCGACGTACGGCGAGGGCACCACCACGGCCAGCACCAGGCCCAGCGCCATCAGCAGCGCGCCGGTGATGACCTGCCGGCGACGGGTCATGGGGGGTATGAGGCCGCGCAGCAAACGGCGGCAGCGTCGTGCCAGGGCCATCGTTCACCTTTCGGGTGCCGAGGCGAAAAGAGACCACGGAGGGCACCGAGAAGAGAAAAGGGGCACAGGACCCTAACGAACGCACAGGCACGGAAGCCGTCCCGCCCTCAGTCGAGCGCTCGCCGGCCTCCGTGCCTGGGTTGCTTGCCGTGGACCATCGGCCCCTCCCTGCTCGCGGCCCTTAGCGACGGATTGTACCCCCGTCTAGCCGCCCATGACCAGCGCCACGGTGGCCCCGATGACGAGCACCGTCATGATGCCCATCACGACGTTCTTCCAGCGGGAGTTGGTCCAGCGGCCCATCAGGCCAGAGTCGTTGGCCAGCTTGATCATCA
Source organism: Chloroflexota bacterium (assembly GCA_012513595.1). Next base: position 2,475 of record JAAZBY010000029.1, on the reverse strand, counting down.
GCACCATCACCAGCGGCAGCAGGATGGCGTTGGCCACCTGGGAGATCCACATCATGAAGAACAGGTTCAGCCCGGGGATCAGCACCACCAGCGCCCCCAACACCACCTGGGCCGTGTAGAGGCCGAAAAAGACCGGCGCCTCATGGGGGGCGTGGTCGATGCCGCGCTCAAAGCCAAAGGCCTCGCAGACGGCGTAGGTGGTGGCCAGCGGCAACACCGAGGCGGCCAACAGTGAGGCCCCCACCAGCCCCACGCCGAACAGCGAGGTGGCCCAGCGCCCGGCCACGGGCGTCAGGGCCAGGGCGGCCTGCTCGGCCGTCTCCACCTGAATCCCCTGCACGAACAGCGTGGCCGCCACGGCGATGATGACGAACGCCGAGACGACGTTGCCCATGGCCGTGCCAAAGATCACGTCGGCGCGCGTCGGGCCATAGTTGCGCATGGTGACGCCCTTGTCGACGATGGAGGCCTGCATGTACACCGCGGCCCAAGGGGTCACGGTGGTGCCGATGGTGGCCAGCACGGCCAGGATGTAGGTGCGCTCCATCTTGAAGGTGGGCACCACCGTGTGCCGCAGCACCTCGCCCCAGTCAGGCCCGACCAGGAAGGTGGACACGATGTAGGCGACGGCGTAGAGCGACAGGCCCAGCAGGACCTTCTCCACACGGTTGTAGGTGCCGTGCGTCACCAGCCACCAGATGCCCAGGGCCGCGATCGGCACGGCAATATAGCGTGAGACGCCAAAAAGCTCGGCGCCGGCCGCCACGCCGGCAAACTGTGAGACCGTGGTGCCCAGGTTGGCCAGGATTAGGCCGCTCATCACCAGGAAGGTCAGCCGCACCCCGAACCGCTCACGGATCAGGTCGGTCAGCCCTTTGCCGGTGGTGGCGCCCATGCGGGCGGCCACCTCCTGGAGCACGAGCTCCCCCACGGTCACCCAGAGGATGATCCATAGAAAGTCGAGGCCGTAGATCGAGCCGGCCATCGAATAGGTGGCGATGCCGGAGGCGTCGTTATCGGCCGAGGCGGTGATGAGGCCCGGGCCCAGGAACGACAGTACCAGCAGAATACGCCGGAGGCTGAAGCGTGGTCGCCGGCGCTCGTTGGTCATAGTCGGCTCCTCTCTTGGTCACAGGTGAAGCGGATATCGGTGTCGGCTGCGCGCCGCCGAGTGCGCGGCCCCCAGGGGGCCCCCGAGGCCAGCGCTAGGGCCGGCCAGGGCCCTCAGCCCCGGTAGAGGCGCGGGAGGCGCTTCTTCCAGGCCGTCGGCAGGATGCTGTCGATGGCGTCGTCCACCGTCACGATGCCGTGCAGGAGGCCGGCCGCGTCAACGACGGGCACCTCCAGCAGGTTGTACTTGGCCACCAGCCGGGCCACCTCTTGCTGGGTGGCCTGCGGGTCCACCGTGATCGGGTCCGCATCCATGATCGAGGAAATGAGCGTGTCGGGGCTGGCCATGACCAGGTCGCGCAGCGTCACCACGCCCTGCAGGAGGCCGGCCTCGTCCACCACGTGGACGTGGTAGAGCACCTCGTCATCCTGGGCCTCGGGCGAGTTGCGCAGGTACTCGAGCGCCGCCCCGGCGTGCAGCGCCGGCGGGATGGTGGCGTACTCGGTGGTCATGATGCCGCCGGCCGAATCGACTGGGTAGGCCAACAGGCGGCCGACGTCGCCGGCGTCCTCCGCCTCCATGAGGTCCAGGAGGGCGGTGCGGTCGTCCTCTTCCAGGACGGCCAAGAGGTCGGCGGCGTCGTCGGGGTCCATCTCCTCGAGGACGTCGGCGGCACGCTCGGGGGGCAGGGCCGTCAACATGGCGGCCTGCAGGTTGGGGTCAATCTCCGACATGGTGTCGGCCATGAGATCGTCGTCCAGGGTCTCCAGCAGGGCCTGGCCGGAGGGCAGGTCCAAGTCTGAGACGATATTGGCCAGGTCGACGGGGTGCAGCTCACCAACGCGGTCGTGGGCGACGCGCAAACGGATGGGCGCATCGACCTGGATGGGCGCCACCTCCGTCCAGGAGATGACGCGGTCGGGCACCTCACGGCGAAAGAGGCCGTAGACCTTCTCCACCGTGCCGCCGACGCCGAGGCGGCGGGCCAGCCCAAAGGTGCCGACGTTGACGCCCACCAGCCGGTAGCGCGAATCGCGCCCGCGGCGGGCCAGTTGCAGGTCGTTCACGCGGACGATGCGGCGCCCCTCGACGTCGACGATCTGCCGGTCGAGCACCTGGCGGCGCAGCCAGAGCTCATCGCCGGACGGCGTATAGGGGGCCGGCGAGGGGGAGTTCAGCAGGACGGAGGGGCTCAGCCAGGCCACCTCGTCGGCGGGAACGAGGACCTGCTCACCGTCGCGTTGCATGGCGATGGCGCGCAGCGGGGGGAAGCCGGCTTCCACCTCGGCAACGAGGAGGTCCACACAGCGGCCCAGGCGCTGGCCCTGGGCGTCGAATACGGTCTTGTCCAGAACGTCACTGAG
>JAAZBY010000028.1 GCA_012513595.1 Chloroflexota bacterium | reverse complement strand
GGTGGGGCCGCGGCAGGTGCGCGAGTGGATTGCGCCGTACTACCGGCGCGTGTGGGAGCTCTTGAGCGCCCGGGGTACGCGCATCTTTCAGCAGGACTCGGACGGGAACATGAACCCGGTCATCGACGCCTTCCTGGAGGCGGGGCTCACGACCATGTTCCCGATGGAGCCGGCCGCCGGGATGGACCCTGTGGCGGTGCGCCAGCGCTACGGCCGGAGGCTGAGCATGCTGGGCGGGATCGACAAGCACGTCATCCGCGAATCCCAAGAGGCGATCCGCGCTGAGTTGGAGTACAAGATGCAGCCCCTCATGCAGCAGGGCGGAATGGTGTTCGGGCTGGATCACCGCATTCCCAATGGCACGCCGCTGTCCCTATACCGCTACTATGTGGACCTAGGGCGCGAGATCCTGGGCCTGCCGCCGCGCGAGGCCGGCAAAGCCGGCTGGGCGCGCATGGCGTTCTGAACGAGGCCGATCGGACCGGCGCCAGGACTTGACGAGGAGTGTGTCGGGAGTATAATTCGAAATATGTCGAAATACCGAAGCATCCCTACGGAGCGGTATGCCGCGATCTTCCGGGCCCTCGGCAGCCCCCACCGCCTGGAGATCTTTCTGCGGTTGGTACGGTGTTGTGCGCCCGATGCGGCCTGCTGCCCGGTGGGCGCCGAGTGCCCTTGCGTGGGCGAGTTCGCCGAGGGGCTGAACCTGGCGCCGTCGACGGTCTCGCACCACGTCAAGGAGTTGCAGCGCGCCGGGCTGATCCACACAGAGCGGCGCGGCCAGATGGTGCACTGCTGGGTGGCTCCCCAGACCCTGGCTGACCTGGCCGGCTTTTTCCTGCGGCGGGCGGAGCAGTGCCCCGGGCTGTCAGCGGCACAGATAGACGAGATCCGTGCACTGGGAGGAACAGATGGCTGATCGAAGGGCTGAGGAGGAGCGGGCCGACCGCATTCGGCGGGCCGTGCGTACCGCTTATGGCGCGCGCATCAGAAGGGACGCGCCCGGCTGCTGTGGCGAGGGAGAGGCCAGCGCATGTTGCGGAGGGGCGACAGGCGAAGGGACGCCAGATGCCCGCGGTGATTGCTGCGGCGGGCACGCCGAGACAGATGCCGGGGCAGCGGCCTGCTGCGGTGGCTCGGAGGGCTCCTGCCGCTGTGGCGGCCAGGCCGCGGAGGGGGACTGCTGCCACGAGCGGCAGCCCCAAGCCAACGCCTTGGGCTACTCGGCAGAGGAGCTTGTCAGCGCCCCCGCAGGCGCCGCCGTGAGCTATGGCTGCGGCAACCCGGGCGCACTGGCCGGGCTGCAACCCGGTGAGACGGTCCTGGACCTCGGCTCTGGCGGCGGGCTGGACTGCTTCCTGGCGGCGCGACGCGTGGGTCCGAGTGGGCGTGTCATCGGCGTAGACATGACCCCGGAGATGATCGAACGGGCCCGCGCCGGCGCGCGCTCTGGGGGTTACGACAACGTCGAGTTCCGCCTGGGGGAGATCGAGCACCTACCTGTGGCCGACGCCAGTGTGGACGTGATCATCTCCAACTGTGTCATCAACCTCTCGCCAGACAAGGCGGCTGTCTTCGCCGAGGCGTTTCGCGTCTTGCGGCCAGGGGGCCGGCTGCTCGTGTCGGACGTGGTGCGCACTGCCGCCGTGCCGGAAGGGGTGTGGGCCGACCAGAGCCTGTGGTGCGAGTGCGTAAGCGGCGCCGAGCAGGCCGGCACTCTGGAGCAGATGCTCCGCCAGGCTGGCTTTGGGGACGTACTGGTCACCCCGAGTGAGGAAAGCCGCAGGCTGGTGGAATCGTGGGCTCCCGGGCATCCCGCGGCGCAGTACGTGCGGGCGGCGATCATCGAGGCCTGGAAGGCGGAGTAGCCAGCACGGGGTACCGCCTGGCCGGGGCTGGCCACCTGGCGTTGCGCTACGTCTGCTGGGCTCGCGACAGGCAGGAACACCAGCCAGCCACCCGCGCGCGCCGCGCATGGCAGGCGTGGTGCGCCGGGTGGCGGTACGATGGTTGTACTGATCGCTTGACATACTCGTTTGGGTTATCTATAATCTTCTTAAGGTCGATACGTCGCTGTTCCACGGTGATGAGCAGCGCGTGGCGACTTCCTCGGGGGAAGGTGCGATCCACCGCACCGGAGTAGTCCCCCAGTCAGGCTGGGCAAGCCAGCCTCCGCGTCTTTTCGGAAGTCGACCGGCATCGTTACAGGGGCGATAGTTGCTCTCGGTATGGGAGCACTGGCTCAATGAGGAGCGCGTCCGTGAGGCCAGAGCGTCGACAGTCGCTTGCCGTTCTCCCGTGTTCTGGGCTTCTGTCGGGTGATCCGTGCGGATGGATCCCTGGCAGCTCGGTGCGCGCCGTGCCCAAGGTGCTGCCAAAGAGCCTTGGCCCTCGTGTCGCTCCTTCGCTTCTCCCGGTGTTCCATTGATGGTGATCGGTGTGCCCAGCGCTCTGCGCTGGGCACTGTCGCTTGCCGTCCAGACGGTTTAGCTCGGCTACCGGGCAGCGTGCCCAGGGGAACGATGTCGGCTGGCCGGCGGAGCCGTGGACAAGCAGAAGCCTTGCGCCGCGCACCGCGACCATCGCGCACAACCGGATGGCGACAAGGTGGCCCCGGGCGTAGGGGTGCTGCCCAGGCACAAGGAGGTGCATCAGAGACGAGTTCCTGCGGGCCGTGTCACGTGAGAGCCTGACAGCATTGCGCCGAGGAGGCGCAACTCTCCC